>DAIAZB010000534.1 GCA_027443745.1 Thiomonas sp.
ACAACCATCCTTATCGCGGCTTGGCGCGTGAAATCCGCGTCGGGTTCAGCCGGCTGGTGTGTTATTGCTTGCCGTGATGCCCCAGCGCGCCAGCGCCGCATCGTCGGCCTCGCGGGCATCAACCCAATGCGCTCCGTCGGGAGTGGTTTCTTTTTTCCAGAAGGGCGCCTGGGTCTTGAGGTAATCCATCAGGAAGGCACAGGCCTCGAATGCCGCATGGCGGTGAGCCGATGCGGCGATCACCAGCACGATGGGGTCGCCCGGCAGCATGGCACCCACGCGGTGAATCACGGTTGCGGCCTGCAGTGGCCATCGTTGCTGTGCCTCCTGCACCATGAGCGCAATGCTGCGCTCGGTCATACCGGGGTAATGTTCCAGTTCCAGCGCCCGCACCGCCTGTTCGCCCTGCCCGGCCAGAGCCCCGTTGCGGTCGCGGCAAACACCTTCGAAACACGCCAAGGCACCGATGTCGGTGCGGCCCGAGCGCACGCGACGCATTTCCTCGCTGGCGTCAAAGGAAGCACTCTGGATCCGGATGGTGGATGTGAAGGCGTTCATGACTGTTTGGCGCCACGCAAGCTCAGCCGCCCGTCACTGGCGGGAAGAACGCCACTTCGCGCCCGGCAATCCAGGGAGATTCGGGCCCAGCCATGATGTGGTCGCAAGCCATGCGCAGGGGTGTGTCCTGGCCAAGTGCGAGGGCGTGGCGGGAACTGCGTGCCGCCAGCCAGACGCGCACCTCAGCCAGGGTGCTCAGGCTGTCGGGCAGATCCAGGGTCTCGCTGCCCAGCCCCACGGTCTCGCGCACGCTGGCGAAATAACGGATGGTGGTTTGCATGATGGGTTCAGAGGAGCAGTTCGGCGAAAGGGATGAAGCGCACCGGATCACCCACCTTGAATGTCATGCCGGCCGGGTTGTCCACCAGACCATCGCCCCAGACCGTGGAGGTCAGCACAGCGGAATTCTGGTTGGGGTACAGCGCGACTTGACCATCGGCATCAAGGCGGGCGCGCAGGAATTCGCGACGCTTGTCGGCCCGGGGCCAGGCCGAGGCGCTAGGCAACGACAAGCCGCGAGGTGCGAGCTGCTTTGCGCCCTGCAGCGCCAACAGGAAAGGACGCACGAACAACAGAAAGGTGACGAAGCTGGAGACCGGATTACCCGGCAGGCCAATGAAATGCGCGCTCCCACCAGCCGGTCGCCGTACACCGCCGAAGGCCAGGGGTTTGCCGGGTTTCATCGCGATTTGCCACAACGTCAGCTGCCCCGAGGCCTGCACGGCGGGTTTGACATGGTCTTCCCCGCCGACGGAGACGCCGCCGGATGTCAGGATGAGGTCATGCTCCGCTGCCGCGAGCCGCAGCGCGTCTTGCGTCGCGTCCAGCCGGTCGGGCACTTGGCCGAAATCCGTCACGGCGCAACCCAGGCCCTGGAGCAGGCCGCTCAGCAGGAAGCGGTTGCTGTTGTAGATGGCGCCCGGCGGCAGCGGTTCGCCGGGCATGATGAGTTCGTCGCCGGTGGACAGCAGGGCCACGCGTGGGCGTGGCGCCACTTGCAGCGTGGCGGCGCCGACCGACGCCGCCTGCCCCAGATCCTGCGGCCGCAGGCGGTGGCCACGCTCCAGCACCACGCTGCCGGCCTGCACGTCGCAGCCACGTGGGCGCACCCATTCACCCGGCTTGGGTGCATGCTGCAAGGTGACGGTATCGCCATCGGCCACGCATTGCTCTTGCATCACCACGGCGTCGGCTCCATCGGGCATGAAGGCGCCCGTGAAAATGCGCGCAGCCTCACCCGGCTGAAGCGGTTGGCCCAGACGCCCGGCGGCAATGCGTTGACTGACGCGCAGCCGGGTGGGGAAGCTGGTGACATCGGCACTGCGCACGGCATAGCCATCCATCTGGGTGTTGGCTGCAGGTGGGACGTCGATGGGACTGCGCACCTCGGCGGCCAGCACGCGGCCCAGGGCTCCGAGGGTGTCCACCGAGTCGACATGCCTCAGAGGGTGCGCAGCCTGCAGCAGCACCTGCAAGGCGGCATCCACATCGATCAGTGCATGGTCATGAGCTTGCATCGGCACGGCGGAAAAGGAGGTGATTGTCGAGCAGCCATTGGGCCACGGCGGCGGGTTGGTTGATATCGAGAAGAGTAGCCGTGGTGGGTTGCGGCAGGTGGTGCGGTTCATCCGTGGCGATGGCCAGAATATGCGCGTCGTCGGGGTAGCACACCGGTTTACCGGCTCGCTGCCGCCAGACCTCGATTTTAGGAATGGGGGCATGTTTGAAGCCCTCGACCAGGACCCAATCCACTTTGTGCAGCATGGGCAAGAGCGTCTCGACGCTGTGCTCCTCCGGCCTTGCGGACTCCCGCTGCAGCGCCACCAGAAACGCGGAGGCGACCAAGACCTCGTGTGCGCCGGCTTTGCGGTGGCGCCAGGAGTCCTTGCCAGGGTGGTCGATGTCGAAGTCGTGATGCGCGTGCTTGATGACCGAGACGACGAGGCCCGCCTGCTTGAAATGGCCAACGAGTTGCTCGACCAATGTGGTTTTGCCGCTCCCGGAATAACCCGCGAAACCGACCACATGCAGTGGCTTCTCATCCAGCAGCGCGTCAGACATGCGCGGCGATATAAGTCTTGAGCGCATCGACGTCGGGCTTCATGACCACGAATTTCTGTGGGCGCTGCTCCAGGTTCTCGGCTGACTCCGGACGCTGCGGTTCCTGGCCGATGGCCTCGACCAGCGTCGCCGAGAACTTGGCCGGCAGCGCCGTTTCCACCACCAGCATGGGAATGCCCGGCTCCAGGTGAGTGCGTGCCACGGCCACACCGTCGGCAGTATGTGGGTCGATCATCACGCTGCTGCGCTCCCACACGTCGCGGATGGTCTGCAGCCTGAGCGCGTGGTTGCTGTGGCCGGACACGATCTCGGCCTGCATGTGGGCGAATGCAGGGTCGCGCGACAGGTCGAAATGACCATGCTTGCCGAGATGGAGCTCGAATAGGTCGCGCGTACGAGCGGGGTCGCGCCCCAGCATGTCAAACACATAACGCTCGAAGTTCGAGGCCTTGGAAATGTCCATCGACGGGCTGGAGGTGTGATGGGTTTCGGCCGCGCCGCGCGGCCGGTACACGCCGCTGCGGAAGAATTCGTCCAGCACGTTGTTCTCGTTCGTAGCCAACACCAGGCGATGGATGGGCAGGCCCATTTGGCGTGCCACGTGGGCAGCGAAAATATTGCCGAAGTTGCCCGATGGCACAGTGAACGAAACCGGCTCCCCGACGTGACGCACGCTTCGCAGATAGCCAGCGAAGTAATACACCACCTGGGCCACGACCCGCGCCCAATTGATGGAATTGATAGTGCCGATGCGCTTGGCGCGCTTGAAGTTCAGATCGTTCGAAACCGCCTTGACCATGTCCTGACAACTGTCGAACACATCCTGCACGGCGATGTTGTGAATGTTGGCGTCCGCCAAGCTGTACATCTGGGCCGTCTGGAACGGGCTCATCTTGCCGAACGGCGAGAGCATGAATACGCGAATGCCGCGGCGCCCTCGCATGGCGTATTCTGCGGCGCTGCCGGTGTCTCCCGAGGTCGCACCGAGGATGTTGAGTTCCTCCCCGCTCTTGGCCAGGGCCTGCTCGAACAGCCGCCCCAGCAGTTGCATGGCCATGTCCTTGAAGGCCAGCGTCGGCCCTTCGGACACGCCCACCAGACTGATCTGCGCGTCCAGCGGTTTGATGCGCACCACCTCGGCACTGCCGAAGGCCTCAGCAGTGTAGGTTGCCCGCACCAAGGCACGCAGGATTGCAGCATCCATCGGTTCGACATAGGGCCGCAGGATCTCAAATGCCAGATCGGGGTAGCTGAGGCTCTGCAGGTGGCGCAGGTCATCCAGGCTAAAACGCGGGTAGTGCTCGGGCAGATACAGCCCGCCATCAGGCGCCAGGCCCTCGAGCAGGATGTCGTCGAAGCGACGCTGTGCGGCCTCGCCGCGGGTGCTCAAGTAAAACATCAGCGCAACTCCTCCTTGCGCAGACGCACGATGGGCGCAAGCACGGTGTCGAGCTTCTGGATGCGCGCCAGGGCCTGATTCATCTGGCACTCCAGGGTCTCGTGGGTCAACAAAATGACGTCGGTATGTTGGTCGTTCTCGCCGGATGGGCGTTGCAGCAGCGCGTCGATGGACATGCCGCATTCGGCCAGGATATGGGTGATCTCTGCCAGCACTCCGGCTTCGTCACGCACATGAATGCGCAGGTAGTACGCGGTGTTCACACGCTCCATCGGCAGGATCGGCGTATCCGCCAATGCCCCCGGCTGGAAAGCGAGATGAGGCACGCGGTGCTCGGGGTCGGCGGTATGAAGACGCGTGACGTCCACCAGGTCGGCGATGATGGCCGAGGCGGTGGGCTCGGACCCGGCACCCTTGCCGTAGTAGAGCGTTGCGCACACGGCGTCTCCTT
Organism: Thiomonas sp.; assembly: GCA_027443745.1. Next base: position 4,470 of record DAIAZB010000534.1, read on the forward strand.
GCACCAGCACGGCATTCATGGCGCCTTCCACATTGGCCACCAGCCGCGTTGCCGGGATGAGGGTGGGATGCACGCGCAACTCGATGCCCTCGGGCGCCCGCCGCGTGATGCCCAGCAGTTTGATGCG
>DAIAZB010000535.1 GCA_027443745.1 Thiomonas sp.
TACATGTAAGGCGAGGGGTTGATCGAGCGCAGCGCTCGGTAGAGCGACAGCGGCGGCTCGGCATAACGCTTGCGCAGGCGCTGTCCCACTTGCACCTGCATGAAGTCGCCGGCGGCAATCAACTCCTTCGCCTGCGCCACCGCCTGCAGATAGTCGGCCTTGTCGAACTCCCGCTCGGTTGGCGTCACGGTGCTGCGCATCATCGGGGGCGCCGCGACCGAATAGCGCAAGTGTTCGCGCAGGGTTTGCAGCCGCGAGCGGGCGCGGCCATAGGCCTCGGGCTGGGCCGGGTCGGCGTAGACGATGAGGTAGAGCTGCCCCGTGAGGTTGTCGATCACCGCCAGCTCCTCGCTCAGCAGCAGCAGGATGTCGGGCAGGTCCAGCGGGTCGGGCTTGGGATTCTTGGCCGCCGAGGCCATCAGCTTGGGCTCGATGTAGCGCGCCGCGTCGTAGCCGAAGTAGCCGGCCAGTCCGCCACAAAACCGCGGCATGCCGGTGGGCAGGGCGACGTTGAAGCGGGCGTAGTACGCCTCGATGAAATCCAGCGGCGGCTGCTCGGAGGTCTCGACCACCATGCCACCCCGCAGCACCTGGGAGATGCCGTTCTTCACCCGCAGTTCGGTGCTCGCAGACAGGCCGATGAACGAGTAGCGGCCGAAACGCTCGCCACCGACCACGGACTCCAGCAGGAACGTGTTGCGCCCGCCCTGGGTCGGGTGGGCCAGTTTCAGGTACAGCGACAGCGGCGTTTCCAGGTCGGCGAAAGCCTCGGAAACCAGGGCGATGCGGTTGTAGCCCTCGCGGGCCAGGGCTTGAAATTCGAGTTCGGTCATGGCGTCTTCTCAGGCGCGGCCGGTGGTGGCCGCCAGGTTCATCTGCTGCGGCCGGCCGTGGCCAGCCGCGAAGTGGGGCCGCTGGCAGCGCGCGCGGCGCTCAAGCGGCGTCAGCAAGTCGGGAGTCGGGCCGCCAGGGCCAGGCTCCCCGGTCTGCGGAACCGGAAACATGCTTGCGATGGATGAACATGAAGGTGTGCGAGCCTCGATCGGCCACTCGGCGCGACGAACTTGACTGTAGCAAACCCGCAGGTCGTTGCCGCGCGCGCGGCGGCCTGTCGAGATTGCATGGCGCCCGTTGCCGGGGGCGTCGGCTGCATCGACCCTGGCACCGCATTGGGGTGATGCACGGATTGCCAGACCGGCCGAATTGTCGGAAACTGAACGATCGTGCTTTTTTATCCCGAAACCTCAGGAGACTCCATGACCACCCGCCGCCTTGCCCCGCGCCTGTTCGCAGCCGCAGTTTGTGCCGCCGCCCTGCAAATCCTCACCCTTCAGGCCGCCCACGCCCTGGACAGTCATGGCGTGCCGGTGGACGAAACCCAGCAACTGGGCGGAAAAACGCTTCCTCTCAACGGAGTGGGGACACGCTATTTCCTGTTTTTCAAGGTGTATGTCGCCGCGCTCTACCTGCCGCAGAAAACCGGCAACGCCCAGACGGCGCTCGATATGCCGGGGCCGAAGGAGATGCGCCTGGTGATGTTGCGCGACGTCACCGGCTCGGAACTGGGCAAGAAGCTCACCGAAGGCATCCAGAACAACGTCTCGGCGGAGGAATTCGGCGGGCTGATTCCGAGCCTGGCGCGACTGGGTGGTCTGTTCGCGCAAAAGCGCGACCTCAAGACCGGCGAAGTCGTCACGCTGCGGTTCGTTCCAGGCCATGGAACGGTGATCGACATCGACGGTGTGCCTGCCGGCGCGCCCTATACCGATCCCGATTTTTTCAAGGTGCTGCTGAAGATCTGGCTCGGCAAGAATCCCGCCGAGACGCGCTTGAAAAGCGCCTTGCTCGGCGACGCTGCCGTGAGCCAATGAGGGGTGGGTGCGGCCTGGCGGCCGCGGTCCGCTCCCCGGTGACCCGCGCGATTCGCCCGAAAACCGGCCGCAAGATTGCGGATGCTCACAGCTTGTTGCGAAATCGCACGACGCTGGCGCGCAGTCGGTGAATAATCATGCGCTTATATAGCTTGCATCAGCGAGCACCACCCGAGGAGTCACCCATGAGAAAACTGATGTTGTTCACGGCACTGGCCGCAATCTTTGCCACCGTCAACGCCGATGCTGCCATCCAGGTCGGTGGCGTGTCCGTCGAGCAGTCGGCACCCGCTGATGGCGTGCCGCTGTGGATCAATGGCGCGGGCATGGTCAACCTCGCCGGCCACAGCCTGGCCGCGGCGCTGTATGTGCCCGAGAACACCACCTCCAACTCGGCCATCATGACGGCGAGCATGAAGGAGTTGCGGCTGATCCCCGTCAAGCCCATGGGCGGCGCCCAGCTCGGCGACGCCATCGACGCGCTGGTGAAAAAGAGCGTCTCGGCGGCCGCGTACAAAGGCTACGGGCCCGATCTGGCGAAGATGCAAGCCATGTTCAAGAGCGTCAAGACCATCGGCGCCGGTGAAACCGTGTCGCTTCGCTTCTTCAGCAAGCAAGGCACCTATGTGATGGTGCCGGATGGCCTGAAATCGGCGCCGATCGGCGGTCCCGAACTGTTCGACAGCATCGCCCGCGCCCTTCCGGCCCGGGTCATCAACAGCGCTGCTGTGCAACGGGAAAACCATCCCTCGGCGCACTGCCTGGGTTGCGCAAAGCCAGGAAAAACCATGTGATCGGGTTGCGGCCTCAAGGCGGCAGCCTGTGTGGGCAAGCCGGCGTCGGAGTCATCCGTCGCCGGCTTTTTCGTCAGATGGGCGCTGTCGGGAACCGCTCGCCCATGGCTGAGAATGATCTCGACGCGTCGGCTTCGCCCTCATGCAACGTGGTCCGGTCACACCATCATCACGCTGGACCCATGACACAGTCACCGACGTTCAGTCCCGCGATGTGCGAGCGCGCCGTGCGCAGGGTCGCCGAAGCCCGCGGCGAGTCAGTGCCACAGGGGGCACGATCGAATCGATCGGGGCCGGAAGAGCTTGCATGGGATCTCTGCGTTCAGCGGCCTCGAAGACGTGCATCCCGCGGCAGGACCCGACCTCCGCGAGTGGCAGAGGCTCCCGAAGCAACGGATCGGCCTGGTCGCGTCGGACCGGCGCAGGACGATGCACGAGCAGCAGGCGGATCACGGGCAGGCCAGTGCGGAGGGATGGCCAGCGCGGAGGCACGAGAGGGGGCCATGGCCTCATGGGCTGCAGCCGAAATCCATCGTGTCATGCCGCTTGCCGGGCGTTGCCCGATGTTGTCGTCGGGCGGCCATCTCATGCATGAAGTCATGCAAAGCATGCAATTCTCCTCGGGACCATCGCTCAACATAATGGCAGCGCTCGAGTCCAGTGCACATGCCGGATGGAGCCGATCCGCCCAGGCGTGGATGCGGAGCCAGTCAACCTAACAATGCGATCAGGAGACCCATGTCAAATTCCAGCATCAGTGAGCGGATGGATCGGTTGCCGATCACGCGACCACACAGGATCGCCATCCTGGCCCTTGCGTTTGCGTATTTCTTCGAGTTCGCCGATCTCAACACCTTCGCCTTTGCCGCCCCCGGGGTCATGAAGGACTGGCATCTCGCGGTCAGTGCGGTGGCCTTCATCACCTCCGCCAGCTTCGGCGGCATGTTCCTCGGTGCCGTTACGGCCGGCGGGCTGGCCGACGCCATCGGGGGCAAGCGCGCGCTGATCTTGACTGTGCTGTGCT
>DAIAZB010000536.1 GCA_027443745.1 Thiomonas sp.
GGCGTCGCCGTCGAAGCGCACCAGGGAGAAGTCGGTTTCCACCAGGCCGGGGTCGACCTCGGTGACGCGCATCGGCTGGCCCAGCCATTCCAGCCGCAGGGTGTCGCTGATGGCGCGCACCGCGTGTTTGGCCGCAGCGTAGCCGGCACCGCCGATGTAGGTCTCGAACCCGGTGACGGAGCCGATGTTGATGACATGGCCGTCGCCACTGGCCTGCAGTTGGCCATGCAGCGCGCGGGTCATGCGCGCCAGGCCCAGCACATTGCTCTGGTACATGGCCAGCCACTGGTCTTCGTCGAACGTGGCCACCGGCCCCAGGCCGACGGCACCCCCGGCGTTGTTCACCAGGACATGCACCTGCCTGGGCAGGGCGGCGGCGAAGGTCTCCACGCTGGCCTTGTCGGTCACGTCCAGCGGCAAGGCGTGGCCTTGGATGTCGGCCGCAATGGCGCGCAGGCGGTCGAGCCGGCGGGCGCCGAGGTAGACGCTGAAACCGGCGGCGGCAAGCGCGCGCGCGGTGGCTTCACCAATGCCGGAGGAGGCGCCGGTGACGATGGCGATTTTTGCTGAGGTCATAGTTGGTTGCGGGTGGAGTGCTGCGAACGCGGCATCGGCCGCAGGCCTGTGCTGCGGGATGCCTCTGGAATGCGGCGGAAAAAGAATGCGGCATCCTAGGGCCATCCAGCCGTTGTTGCATGCGACCGACCGATGGGCGTCCAGGTCAGATGTGACCGGGGCGTCGCGTCGGGGAGGGACTGGCGGCCCTATCGGGCTTGGGCGGCATGTTCCTGTTCCCACTGCATGGCCGCCGGCACTTTGTTGTGGGCGAGTTTTTCGATGCCGGCAGCGTCCTTGCTGTGCCGGGCACTGCCGGCGGGGGCCAGCGCATCGTCGGCAATGAGCTTGTTGGCCTCGGCTTCTTCCTTCTGTTTCACCGCCAGGTGGTGCCCCAGCATGCAGCCGCCGATGGCGCCGATGACCGCGTGATGACCGGCCACATGGCCGGCGACGGCGCCACCCGCCGCGCCGGACAGGCAGCCTATGGCCTGCGCCGGCGTTGCGGCAAAGCCGAGCAAGGCCATGCCGAAGGTAAGGGCGATGAGGGACTTGAGGTGTTGCCGCATGCTTGGAACTCCCTGGATGTGGTTGGTGGTGTTGCGCCGCAGGGCGCAGCGTACAGCCGCCATCGTCAAACTGTGAGGGCGGGTGGTCCGGCATGGGGTAGGCCATGCGGTCTGGTTCCGGGCACCAACGGATAATCCAGCCATGCACACCATCCTGATCGACACCGAGCCCGCCACGGGAGGCGCCTGGCAAGGGGTACTGGCAGCCGGCACCCTGCCGCGCTTGAGCCGCCGCCTGCGCCTGGCCGAAGTGGCCACGCGGGAAGTGCCGCGCGAAGATGCCGAAGCCGCCTGGCTGACTCCGGCCGAGCGCTGGATGCGCGCTGCCCTGGGCCTGGCACCAGCCCAGGCGGACGCGGTCGCTCAACCCGCCACGGCAAGCGCTGCCGCAGACCATGCCGCTGCCGTTGCTGCCATGTCCACCGCGACCGGCGCCGCGACGCCCGAGCGCATGCCGTGGGGTGCGCTCGCGGCCCTGGCCGCGGGGCATGACCCCGGTGGCCGAGCCTGGGGCCTGGCCCTGCCTGCCCACCTGGAGTTGGGTCGCGAGAGCCTGAGCCTCGCCGACCCTGCGGCGCTGCAACTCGGCGCGGACGAAGCCCGGGCCTTGCTCGATGTGGTCCAGCCCTTGCTGGGCGAAGCCGGCTGGTTGATCGACGCATCCAGCCCGGCGAGTTGGTTGGTGGCTCACGAGAGCCTGGCCGAGGTGGTGACGGCTGACCTGGCCCGCGCCATTGCCCGCAACGTTGCGACATGGATGCCGGCCGGCACGCCGGCGCGTCCCTGGCGCCAGTTGCTCACCGAAATCCAGATGGTGTGGCAACACCACCCGGTGAACGAGGCGCGGCTGCGCGCCGGCCGGCCCGAGGTCAACACCCTCTGGCTGCACGGTTGCGGCCCGCTGCCGCCCGACCTGCGCAACCCTTTTGTGATGCAACCCCAGGCCGAGCCTGGCGCCACGGCCTGGTGGCGCGCCGCGCATGGCGGCCTGCCCAGGCTGCCCGCTAGCCGCCACCCGCACCCGCTGCACCTGCTGCAGCCGCAGGCCACGCGCGAGGCCGACGCCATGATGCTGGGCGCCGCACTTGCGGCGCTGGATGCGGCAGCAGCCGAGGCCATCGACCAGGCGCTGCGCGACCATGCCAGCGCCCAGGTGGTGTTGGCCGGCGCCAGCCGCTGGCTCGGCTTCGAGCTGCGCAAGTCGCGCGGCTGGCAATTCTGGCG
>DAIAZB010000537.1 GCA_027443745.1 Thiomonas sp.
CCATGCCCGCCACCTCCTCGCGCAGGCCTTGTGCCGCGATGTCCACACCATGCCGCGCCACCGTGCGCACGCGCGGCGTCAGTGCACGCAGGTCACGCTCGAACAGGGTGAGGCGATCCTGGTCCTCCGCGTTCAGCCGCACCGCCACGCCATCCACGCGCAACGAGCCCTGGCTCAATTCCACCTGCGTGGGTGCGGGCGACGGGCGATCGAACAGCACGCTGCCCGGGCGCAGTGTCACGTCGTAGCTGCTGGTGGCATGGCAGGTGGCGGCGAGGTCCTGGGCATGCAGCGGCGATAGGGCGAACAGCGGCAGCAGGAACAGCGACAGGCGGCGGACAGACATCAATGGACTTCCACGAACAAGGCCACGCACCGATAACCGCAGGCAGGTCAACCCATGCTGAACATGTCCCCGACCCGCAGGACAAGCCGCCCCAGCGGTTCAATTATCATCTGCTCAGGTCGACGACTTCGGCAGGTGCAGGCGCAAGCCATGCCCGACCAGATCGATGTCTCCGTCGGGCAAGGCATCGACACCGCCCGCCGACGGCTCCTTGCCCAGCCACGGCACCGGCTGCACCGGACCCGGCTCATAGACGTTCCATTGCCCATACCTTGGCTGGGTGCTGCGGCCGTTGAAAGCCTTGATGGCAAATGTCACGGAAGTCCGCACGATGCGATAGGGCGCGGCCGCATCCGCCGCTGGCGTGAAGAGCCAATGGCGTGCCGCCTCCCTGGATACCCGGCCAAAGACCTCACGCCAATGGCTCAATTCGGCGTCGCGCCCGACCACGCCCATGTCCACCTGCTGCACGGCGACATCGGCCACCTTGCCCATGCGGTCTACCCGGAGCGCCAAGTACACCGTGCCGTGCACCAGCGCGCGCTCCGCAGCCGGCGGATAGACGGGAGTGTCCTGCTTCACGACCGCGATGCCGGGGTGGCTGTCTTTCGGCCCAAAGTGAACGCCCTCGATCTCAAGACGAACCTTGCCATCTTGCAACGTCGTCGCTACCACGCGAATGGCGATCGGAACCTTCACGGCAGCCGCGCCTTCTTTGGCCGCCACAGGATCGAACTGCCAGGTCGGAATGGCCTGGTCCAGCAAACTCCTGACCGCAGGCGGCAGCTTTTCCGGGTGGTCCAGCGCAAAGGCCGCCACATTGCCGTTCGGCGCCTCCTGGATCATGCCGGCGACCAGCATACTCGCCCGCACCGATCCGCCGACGGACCCGGCAGCCCCCACCGCCGTTGACATCATCATCCCCGCACCACACAACACCCAGCGTTTCATGCGCACAGCCTCCCTGTCGAACAGCATCATGTCGCGAAGCGCAGCCAGGCTAGCAAGTTCAAGCGCGATGGCGGAACTGCATGCGCACCACCGGCGTACCCAGCCGCCAGGCCAGCCACAGCAACACCGGGATCGCGGCGGCCTTCAATCCCAGCGTCATGCGGTAGACGCGTCGCGCATGCAGCACGGCGGCGCGCATCACGTCATCCCGGCCCAGCTGGGCCAGCGCATCGGCGCTGGCGCGATCGAACTGCGGCCACTGCGCCAGCATCATGCCGCCGCCGACCAGCGCCCACAGCGCCAGCGCGCCGCAAGCCACGCGCAGCGGCACACGCGCCCATCCCTGGCGCAGGATGCAGCCGGCGCACAACACGATCAGCGCGAAGGCTGCGAGGAAGTAACCGATGTCCCAGGCCAGCATGCGGTACAACGCCACGCCATCCTCCGGAGCCACGTTGGCGCGCTGTGCCCAGAGCATCTGGGCGTGCGAGAGGTATTGCACGCAACCGAATCCGGCCAGCAACAGCAGCAGCCAGGCCACCATGCGCCATGCCGCGAATCCGCGCGATGCGTGCC
>DAIAZB010000538.1 GCA_027443745.1 Thiomonas sp.
GCCAGAATGCGGCCGACCTCGCCATAACCGACGAGGCCGACATGCCACTGCAACGGGTCGCTGGCCACGACCGTGGCGCCCAAGCCGGATTCAGTCGACATACCGGAGGCCCGCCTTTTCAAGCGGCTCGCGCATCTTGTACATGTCCAGGCCGAGCACACCGGCGGCGAGTTTTTCGCGTTTGAGAGCCTCGTTGTCCTCGCGCGCCTGGGCCGCATCGGCCGTTTGCCGGGCCATCGCGGCCGGGACGATGACCACGCCGTCGTCGTCAGCGACCACCACGTCGCCGGGGTTCACCAGCGCTCCGGCGCAGACAACCGGGATGTTGACCGAACCGATCGTCGCCTTGATGGTGCCCTTGGCGCTGATGGCCTTGCTCCACACGGGAAACGGCATCGCGGTCAGTTCCTTCACGTCGCGCACGCCGGCGTCGATGATCAGACCTTTGGCGCCACGCGCACGGAAACTGGTGGCCAGCAAATCGCCGAAGTAGCCATCGGAGCAATCAGCGGTCACGGCGGCCACAACCATATCCCCAGGCTGGATTTGTTCAGCCACGACATGCAGCATCCAGTTGTCACCGGGTTGCAGGAGCACGGTGACCGCCGTGCCGCACACATGCGCATGGTTGTAGATGGGCCGCATGTACGGCTTCATCAGTCCGATCCGGCCCATGGCTTCGTGGAGCGTGGCCACTCCGTAGCGTGCCAAGGCCTCGACCGCAGCGCGATCGGGGCGCTGCACATGGCGTTTGACGATGCCCAGTTGGTTCATGTCGGTTTGTCCTTCGAATGCCATCACAGTCCCCTGGCCTGCAGGGCGGCATGCAGACGGGGGTAGACGCGGCGCGCATTGCCTTCGTAGATCTTGAAGCGCTGCTCGGGGTCGATGGCGGCGGCTTCGACGTAGCGCTTGGTGTCGTCGTAGGGATGGCCCGTGGTGGGGTCGATGCCGCGCACGGCGCCGATCATTTCGCTGGCGAACACGATGTTGTCGATCGGGATGACCCGGGTCAGCAGGTCGATGCCGGGTTGATGGTAGACACAGGTGTCGAAGAAGATGTTGTTGAGCAAGTGCTCCTGCAGCAACGGCTTCTTCAACTCTTGCGCCAGGCCGCGAAAGCGCCCCCAATGGTAGGGAACCGCCCCACCGCCGTGGGGGATCACGAATTTGAGCGTTGGGAAATCCTTGAACAGATCGCCGGCCAGGCACTGCATGAAGGCGGTGGTGTCGGCGTTCAGGTAGTGCGCTCCGGTGGTGTGGAAACAGGCGTTGCAACTGGTGCTGACATGGATCATGGCGGCCAGGTCGTACTCGACCATCTTTTCATAAATCGGGTACCAGTGGCGGTCGGTGAGCGGCGGTTCCCGCCAGTGCCCGCCGGAAGGATCGGGATTGAGGTTGATGCCGACAAAGCCGTAATCGTTCACGCATCTCTCGATCTCGGAAACGCAGGTTTTCGGATCGACGCCCGGCGACTGCGGCAGCATCGCGGCACCGATGAAGTGATCCGGGAAGAGTTGCGAGACACGGTAGCAAAGCTCGTTGCAGATGCCGGCCCAGGTGCTGCTGGTGTTGAAGTCGCCGATGTGATGCGCCATGAAACTCGCGCGCGGCGAAAAGATCGTGAGATCGGAACCTCTCTGGCGCATGAGCCTGAGCTGGTTGCTCTCGATCGACTCGCGCAACGCGTCGTCACTGATCCGCAGATCCGCGACCTTGGGCCCAAGCTCGGGGGTGCTCAGGTTGGCGATCTGGAGCTTTCGCCAGTCCTCCAGCGCTTTGGGGGCGGTCGTGTAGTGGCCGTGGCAATCGATGATCACGCTTGATTTCCTTTCCAGACGGAGGCGGGGATCATGACCTCGCCCCGCATCAGCAGGCGCGCCGTGCGCAGCAGCGCAGCGCGCGTGACGTTCTGGGGGTTGTCCGGATCGAGTCCGAGTTCAACGCTGAATTCACCCGTCGGGTGCTCCACGGACATGGTCTTGGTCGCACCGCCGGGCATGACGGCCATGCCGGCGCAGACGGAACCGTCGAGCACGCAGGCCGTGGCCACCGTGACGGCGGCCAGCACGCCGATGGCGTCATGGCAGACATGCGGGATGAAGCTGCGGGTGCAGAGACTGCCGCCTGCGCGTGGCGGCGCAATCAGGGTCATCTTGGGATAGTTCCTGGCGAACACGTCGCCCAGCCCCATGGCGTGGCCGCAGGCCAGACGCAACCGTTCGAGGCGGACCTTGAGCTCGACATCGGCATTGAGCTCGGCTGCGCTTTCGTAGCCCGTGCAGCCGAGGTCCGCTGCCCTGAATAAGACCAGCGGCATGCCGTTGTCGATGCAGGTCACTTCAACACCGTCGATGACATCGCGCACATGGCCGGTGGGCAGCAGCCCCGCACAGACCGAGCCGGCGGTCTCCAGAAATTGGATGGCGATCGGCGCCGCGGTTCCCGGAACGCCGTCGATCCGCGCATCGCCCTCGTAGGCCACCTGACCCCCTGGCGTCTGCACGGTCACATCGCATTGCATGTCGGTGTTGCGCGTCAGCACACGCAAGGTGGTGGTCGCGCCTTTGGGTACGACCAGGCCCGTTTCCAAGGCGAACGGGACGACTGCGGCAAGCATGTTGCCGCAGTTCGGGGTGGTATCGACCTTGTCCTGGTCGGGTTGTAGTTGCGCGAAAAGAAAGTCGAGATCGACTCCGGGCACCTGGCTGCGACGCACGATGCCGACCTTACTGGTCAGAGGGTGCGCGCCACCCAAGCCATCGATCTGGCGCTTGTCGGGCGAACCCATCACGGCCAGCAGGACGCGATCGCGTGTGGCGAGGTCGGAGGGCAGGTCGGCCTCATTGAAAAATGGGCCTCTCGACGTCCCCCCGCGCATGAAGAGGCAGGGAATCGGTGTTTGCATGACGCGCTGTTGTTGTCAGTACGGCCGCTTCATTATGGTGCAGCACAAGACCACGTCCAAGTCGGTTTGCTGCGCTAGCTGGTATCACGATTTGTTATGGTCGCGCCCACTCGCACGCAGCAACAACAAACCGCCGAGCATGCGCATGACGTGGCGCATCAACGGGGTCATCGGCTTATGCGCCGAGGCTGCCAGGCACATTTTGCTGACGAGGCGCGGCTTGACCAGTGGGCGCACGCGGAACACCTGGGATTGCCCCGTGGCAATCACTGCGCCCTGGCTGAGGACGGCGTGGCCATGGCCGAAACGCACCAGGTCGAGAATGGACGGCACACCCGACACTTCCCAGGCGATCTGCAGTTTGAAGCCTGACAGAGCGGCCTGCGCCTCCACCAACTTACGGATGACGTGCGTGCGATCCGGGATGATCAAGGGATAGTCTGCGAGTTCGGCAAAGGGCATGGCGGCATCAACGCGCAGGCGCGATGCTTGCCCTGATGCGCGGCCAGCGGCGGGCGCCACCGCCGGACTCACCAGGCACAGCGGCTCATCGAGCAGTGGATGGAGTTCGATGGCTGCGCCCGGTTCGGGATTGAGCAGCACCCCGATATCCACGCGCCCGGTGGCAATCCATTCGGTGATGTGGGTGGACAACCCCTCGACGATGGTCAACTGCGCTTTCGGCAGGTCTTCACGAAAGCATTCCACCAGGGGCAGCGTGACGAGGCGCCCTACGCTCGGGGTCAGGCCGATCACTACCTTTCCGGAGGGCTCATCCCTCCCGCTCTCCACGTCTTCGCGTGCTTGTGCAACAAGCTGCAGGATGCCCACGCTGTGGCTGAACAGGCGCTTGCCGGCTTCGGTGAGGATGACCCCGCGCCCGGTGCGTTGCAGCAACTGGGCGCGCAAATCGGTCTCCAACAAACGCACTTGGCGGCTCAAGGCCGGCTGGGCAATGTCCAGCACGATCGACGCTTTGCTGAAGCTGCCGAGCTCCGCGACCCGCACGAAGTATTCGAGCTGTTTGAGGTTCATGCCTCCCCCGGAGAAATGAGTTGCTGCCGCGGTGCGAGATTCGGCGGGCAGACGTGATGACCCGCCAAGGCGACCCACACAGCACCTGGAAATCATGGGTCGTTCCTGAGTTCCCGGACCCCGGAGGACAAGCAACAAGCCGATTCAGGAGCGCCCTGGGTTCATTATCGGCCGGCCCCGAGACATCGCAGGCCGGTCTTCGCAAACGCCGTCCTAGAACCTGCCCACGCCATGGGCGTTGCCCCCGCCGGCGGCAAGACCAGTGGAGATGTCGCGTGAACAGGTCCTAGAGTTCCAGCCCCAGGCCGACGTAGTTTTCCGCCAGGCTGGTCATGGCAGCCTTCGACTGCACCAGATAGTTGAGTTCAGCCCGCTGCAGGCGCTGGCCGAAGGGACCGTTCTCGGGAAACTTGTGCAACAGGGACGTCATCCACCAGGAAAAGCGTTCCGCCTTCCACACGCGGGCCAGGCAGCGCTCGGAGTAGTGCTCAAGCTCTGTGGTGGAACCGCGGTAATACGCACCTAGTGCCTGCCAGAGGACATGGATGTCCGAGGCCGCGAGGTTGAGTCCCTTTGCACCGGTGGGCGGCACGATGTGCGCGGCATCGCCAGCGAGCATGAGTCGGCCGAAGCGCATGGGTTCGGCCACGAAGCTGCGCAGCGGGGCAATGCTCTTCTCGATGGACGGCCCGGTGACCAGGCGCTCGGCGGCCTGGACATCGAGGCGGCGGCGCAGCTCGTCCCAGAAGCGAGCATCGCTCCAGTTGTCGACCTTGTCGTCCAGACTGCATTGCACGTAGTAGCGACTGCGGTTTTTGGAGCGCATGCTGCAGAGCGCGAAACCGCATGGATGGTTGACATAAATCAGTTCGTCCGAAACCGGAGGCGTGTCGGACAGAATACCTAGCCAGCCGAAGGGGTAGACGCGCTCGTACGTCTGCAGCGCCCCTGGCGGCACGCTGGCGCGGCTCACGCCGTGGAAGCCGTCGCAGCCGGCAATGAAGTCGCAACTGATTTCCTGCGTCTTGCCGTCCTGTGTGTAGCGCACCGTGGGCTGGTTCGTATCGAAACCGTGAAGGCTGACATCTGGGACCGCATACAAGGTGGCCAGCCCGGCCGCTTCGCGGGCGTTCATCAGATCATGAGTGACCTCGGTCTGGCCGTAGACCACGACTTGCTTGCCGCCGCTGAGCGCGTGAATGTCGACGCGGTACCTGCGGCCGTCGAAGCACAGTTCAATGCCATGATGGGGCAAACCTTCCGCTTTGAGCCGCTGATCGACACCCGCCTTTCCGAGCAAGTCGACAGTACCCTGCTCCAGAACGCCTGCGCGGATGCGGCCGAGGACATGGGCTTGGCTGCGCAACTCGAGCACGACGTTGCTGATGCCTTCCCGGTGCAACAACTGGCCGAGAAGAAGCCCGGATGGCCCAGCGCCGATGATCACGACCTGCGTTCGCATAGCAATCTCCTCATATTGCGCTTTGGCGATCACTCTAAAGACGGCGGCCTTCGCCGGGAATGGACGGAAGCTGCAACAACATGGACAATCCGAACATGATGAGGCAGCCCGAGGTTCGCGAGAGCATCCCGACTTACGCCCTGTACGGGGAGAGCGATCAGCCCTTCCTGCCGGAACGCCTGCACTGCGAATCCATCGCCAGGCGCAGCCATCTCTATGACTGGGCGATTGGCACACATCGGCACGACTTGTTCGTCCAGATCCTGTTCGTGCGCGCCGGCTCCGGTACCGCCTGGCTGGGTGATGCAGAAGTTGCGCTACACCCGCCCTGCGCGCTCTGGATTCCGGCGAAGCTGTCGCATGGCTTTCACTTTTCAAGCGATATCGACGGCGATGTCATCACCGTTGTCGCCCAGCATGCCGATGCGCTCCTGGTCCAGGATGCGGAGCTTCTGGCGCGCCTCGCCCGGCCCCATTGCCTGCCGCTCTCGACGGTCGACGTCGACCAAGCGCGCGGCCTCGGCGGGGTCTTGGCGGCCTTGCTCGCCGAGGTGAATGCGCGAGAGATCGGCCGCCTGACGGCAATCGAAACGGCCCTGCGGCTGGTTTTACTGCGGCTTGCGCGGGCCGCGGAGGCCGGCTGTGTGACGCAACCAATCACCCCTACCCGCGCCGCCGGGCATATGCGGCGATTCATCGCACTGATCGACCACCATTTCCGCGAACAGCAACCTCTCGGGTTTTATGCGGAGCGTCTGGGCCTGAGCCCAACCCAACTCAACCGCGTCTGCCGCCAACAGGCGGACATGTCGGCGCTCCAGTTGGTTCAGCGCCGCGTGCTGCATGAGGCGGAACGCGATCTTGTTTACAGCGCCATCAGTGTGAAGGAAATCGCCTTGTCTCTGGGCTTTGCGGATGCTGGATATTTTTCGCGTTTCTTTACCCGCCACCTCAGCCAAGCCCCTTCGGAGTTTCGCCGCATGGCCTGGCAGCGGCTACGCGAAAACGACGTCGCCGCTGTGGACACATGAGTACCGGGCCGGCACTCGACAGCACCGATGCAAGTTATTCGCCGAGTGTCAACTGAACGTCGATATTGCCGCGCGTTGCATTGGAGTAGGGGCAGACCTGGTGGGCTGCGTCCACAAGGTCTTGCGCCGCGGCGCGATCCATGCCCGGCAGATGGATGACCATCTTCACGGCAATGCCAAATCCAGCCGGGATCGGGCCGATGTCGACGCTGGCGTCGATCGAGGCGTTCGCTGGAACCACCACTTTCTTCATGCCGGCCACATGCTTCATGGCGCCCATGAAGCATGCGGAATATCCAGCGGCAAAAAGCTGCTCCGGGTTGGTGCCGTTGCCGGCACCGCCCATGACCTTGGGCGGTGAGAGCTTGACCTCGAGCAAACCATCATCGGTCACGGAGCGGCCTTCACGCCCTCCGGTGGTATGCGCATGCGCGGTGTAAACAACCTTGTCGAGTTTGGTGGTCATGGTGACGTCCTGGGGTTGAAGAAAAAGGCCAAGAAAATCAGGTGAGCAAGTGCTGCCGAAGCAGTTGAATGTCCTGACGAAGGGCAAGCAACTCGGGCACGGAGCACTGGCTGCGGGCGACGATATGCCCGGGGATCTTCGCTGCGGAAGCTTTCAACGCACGCCCCGCAGCACTGAGCTTGACACGCACGCAGCGCTCGTCGTTCACATCGCGCAGGCGGGTCATCAGACCTGCCGCTTCAAGACGCTTGAGCAGGGGCGTCAAGGTTCCGGAGTCCAGAAGAAGCCGCTCCCCCAGACTCGACACGGTCAGGCCGTCGGTTTCCCACAAAACCAGCATCACAAGGTACTGGGGGTAGGTCAGCCCGAGTTTGGCGAGCAAGGGCTTGTACACCTTGGTCATGGCCAGCGACGCGGAATACAAGGCAAAGCAAACTTGATTGCCGAGCAGCAGGGATTGATCGGCTTTGGCCGTCTTCGTTGTCGCAGTCGTGTCCGTCATGGAATGAATTTAGCACACAATTCAATTGCGCACAATTTAATTGTGTGCTGTTTGATGGAAGCCCGCATGGCACATGAGTATGTGCGCCTGATTTTTGATGCAGGTGCAGTGAAAGGCATGACTTCGTCGAGCGGGGAACATGCGCGAGACGCAGATCCTCAGGCACGGCGCGCCCCCAAGCATCGGCACGGCACAACTGCAGCAGCGTGCGGCCGTGAACTTCGAGCCTCGGTGGCAGCCCGATGCTCAAGCCTGTCGTGGGTGGCATGGGATACTGCAGTGCGTAAACATCCAGGCACACGAGCGCCTCCATGCAACGAACACCTGCGGGTCGGCCCCCGACGGCCGGCTGCAGCTAGAGTGGGGTTGCTGGCTGCTCGGTCAACCCGGGATTGTCAAGGCAGAGCCGATGCGCCGTGAAAATTCGCAAGGTCTCGCTCCCCTCACAAATGGCTCCATCTTCTCGGTCATTGATTTGGACAACATCACCAACCACACGCCCATGATGCAGCAGTACCTGCGCATCAAGGCCGAGCACCCTGACGTG
>DAIAZB010000539.1 GCA_027443745.1 Thiomonas sp.
CGGGACCAGGCTCGATCAGCCCCGGCCTTCATCGTCGCAGCCCCAAGGCTCAACCCTGCACGGCCACTTCGGCCAGCATGCGCCGGACCTGAATATGCCAGTGCGGCAGCGCAAGCCCCAACGCGGCCTGCAGCCGACCGCAGTCCAGCCTGGAATTGGCCGGACGTGGCGCGGGCAGCGGGTAATCGGCCGTGGCGATGGGTTCCACCGCTTCGGCCCCGCAGCGCAGTGCCACACCGTGGGCGGCGGCCTGCTGCAGCACGAACTGGGCATAGCCATGCCAGGACGTGCTGCCGCCGGCAGTGAGATGGTAGAGGCCGGACCAGGTGCCTATGGCGGTGGCGAACGATGCGTCGGTCTGCACCCGGTGCAGGGCCAGCGCGGTGACGTCGGCAATGAGTTCGGCGCTGGTGGGGGCGCCGAACTGGTCGGCGACCACGCGCAGATGTTCTCGCTCCCGTGCCAGCTTGAGCATGGTCTTGGCGAAGTTGCCGCCGCGCGCGGCATAAACCCAGGAGGTGCGAAAGATGAAGTGCCGGCAGCCGCTTTGTGCAATGGCCTGTTCACCGGCCAGCTTGCTGTGACCATAGACGCTGCGCGGCTTGGGGGCATCAAGCTCGGTGTAGGGCGCGGGCTTGCTGCCGTCGAACACATAGTCGGTGGAGTAGTGCACCAGCCAGGCGTTGTGGGCAGCGGCGTAGTCGGCCAGGAGTCTCGGCGCCTCGGCATTGATGCGCTGCGCCAGCGCGGGCTCGCTCTGGGCCTTGTCCACCGCGGTGTAGGCCGCGGCATTGACAAGGATGTCGGGCTGCTCGCGCTCGAGCGTGGCGCGCAGCGCGGCCAGGTCGCCCAGATCGGCCTGGCTGCGGTTCATCGCCAGCACCGAGCCCAGGGGGAGCAAGGCCCGGCGCAACTCCCAGCCGAGCTGGCCATCGGCACCCAGCAGCAGGATGCGCGGCGGCCGGCCGGTGTGGGCATGCGCAGGCACGGCGTTGGCACTCATGCTGCGGCGCCCGCGGTGTGAACCGCACTGCCGTACTGCTGGCCGACCCACTGCCGATACGCGCCGCTGGTGACGTGGGCCACCCAGTCGGGATGGTCCAGATACCACTGCACCGTGCGCTTGAGACCCGTGGCGAAGGTCTCCTGCGGCGTCCAGCCGAGTTCGGCTGCGATCTTGCGGGCGTCGATGGCGTAGCGGCGGTCGTGGCCGGGGCGGTCGGCCACAAAGGTGATCTGGGTCTTGTAGCTGGAGCCGTCGGCCTTCGGGCGCAAGCCGTCGAGCAGCTCGCACAGGGTGTGCACCACGTCGAGGTTCTTCACCTCGTTGCCGCCGCCGACGTTGTAGGTCTCCCCCAGGGTGCCGGCCTGCAGCACGCGGGCGATGGCGCGGCAGTGGTCTTCGACATACAGCCAGTCGCGCACGTTCTGGCCGTCACCGTACACCGGCAGGGGCTTGCCGGCCAGGGCGTTGTGGATCATCAGCGGGATGAGCTTCTCGGGGAACTG
>DAIAZB010000540.1 GCA_027443745.1 Thiomonas sp.
GTTGTGCTTGCTGGCCAGCAGCTCGGTCTTGAGTGACAGCAGCACCACGGCCGAGATCAGCAGGCTGAACACCAGCACCGTCCAGCGGCCCTCGGTCTGCAACTCGGCGCGCCGTCGCATGGCCTCGGGGGAGGTGCGCGACATCATCAGCGCAATCGCCCCGAGGTAGGCGACGCAGGCAAGATCGAACGCCAGCAACAGGGCGTGCCCTGTCGCCAGCGAGGTGTCGAGTGCGACAAACAGCAGCAACCCCAGCACCAGCGCGGCGCCAAGGCGCGGTCGGTTGAGCAAGACCAGGGGCAGTCGTGTGAAGCGTGGCATGAATGCAGTGTAAGTGGGCTGCCGGCGGGCAGCCCATGAGGCCGTGCGCGTCTTGTTCAGCGGGCGCGCTCGAGATGCGTGACGGTGTAGACGCCGTCGACGCGCTCGGCGGTGAAGCGTACGGCGTCACCGTCCTTCAGCCCGTCGAGCATCGCCTTGTCCTTGACTTGATAGCCCATGGTCATGGCGCCCATGCCGAGGTTGGGAATGGGGCCGTGGCGCAGCGTGATCTTGCCGGCAGCGGCGTCGATCTTACGCACCACGCCGTCGGTTTCGTGCTGCCCCGCGGCTGCGGTCGGCGAGGCGGCTTGCATGCCGGGCATGCTCTGCATCATCTGCATGTGCTGCGCCATGCCTTCGGGAGTCGAGTGGTCGTGGTCGGCGTGGCTGCCAGCGGCCAGTGCGGGGGTGGCCACTGCGGCTGCAAAGGCGAGAACAGCGAGGGTTTGAACGGTGGTCTTCATGGTGATCTCCAGTTGAGGTTTGAGCGAGGTGCGGGTTTCCCCACTCCAGCCCTCCCCAACGTTGGGGAGGGAGCGAAACACTTCCCCCAGAACTGGGGGAAGATGGGGGGTCAGTGCTGATGTTGCATGGGTTTGCGCACCTGCAATGTGTCGGGTGTGGATGGGGATTCTCTCGGATGGGTGGCGGCTGAAGGAATGCCGGCACGCACCGCATGCGCCTGCGTTCCCGGCGGCATCCGGTACCAGCCGGGGTCTTTGTAGCGGCCGGGCGCGAGGTCGTCGCGCACCTTGAGCAGGCTGAACATGCCGCCCATCTCGACCGAGCCGTAAGGGCCGCGCCCCGTCATCATCGGCAGGGTGTTGTCGGGCAGGGGCATCTCCATCTCGGTCATTTCCGCCATGCCGTTCGAACCCATCGGCATGTAGTCGGGCAGCAGCTTTTGCAGCTTGGGAGCGAGGTCGTCTTGCTGGACGCCGATCATGGTGGGCACGCTGTGGCCCATGGCGTTCATGGTGTGGTGTGCCTTGTGGCAGTGAATGGCCCAGTCGCCGGGGTTGTCGGCGGTGAACTCGATGGCGCGCATCTGCCCCACGGCGATGTCCACTGTGACCTCGGGCCAGCGCGCCCCCTTGGGCACCCAGCCGCCGTCGGTGCCCGCCACCTCGAAGGCATGGCCGTGCAGGTGGATGGGGTGGTTGGTCATGGTGAGGTTGCCCATGCGAATGCGCACGCGCTCGCCGGTGCGCGCCACCAACGGCGCGATGCCGGGAAAGGCGCGGCTGTTCCAGGTCCACAGATTGAAGTCCAGCATGGTGTTGACCTTGGGCACGCTGCTGCCGGGGTCGATGTCGTAGGCATTGATGAGGAAGGCATAGTCGCGCTCGACCGCCATCTGCCTCGGGTTCTTGGGGTGGACGATGAACAGACCCATCGCGCCCATCGCCATCTGCACCATCTCGTCGGCATGCGGGTGGTACATGAAGGTGCCGCTTTTGCGCAGCACGAATTCGTAGACGAAAGTCTGGCCTGGCTTGATTTGCGGCTGGGTGAGGCCGCCGACGCCGTCCATGCCGTTGGGCAGGATGATGCCGTGCCAGTGCACGGTGGTGTGCTCGGGCAGCTTGTTGGTGACGAAGATACGCACGCGGTCGCCTTCCACCGCCTCAATGGTCGGACCGGGGCTGGAGCCGTTATACCCCCAAAGCTTGGCTGTCATGCCGGGGGAGATTTCGCGCACCACCGGCTCGGCGACGAGATGAAATTCCTTCACGCCGTTGTTCATGCGGAAGGGCAGGCTCCAGCCGTTGAGCGTGATGACCGGGTTGTAGGGGCGTCCGGATTGCGGATGCAGGGGTGCTGCCGTGTCGGTGCCGGTCTGGCTATGGGGCTCGGGCGCGGTCGCCAGAGCATGGCGGCTTGCAGCGCCCGTGGCGACAAGTGCTGCGGCGGCGCCGAGGAAGTTGCGTCGTGTGTTCATGGTGATTTCCTGGAGTGGCGGCTCAGTGGCCAGCGGAGGGCGAGGCGGCGCCGGCGGACGGGTTGTCGAGCGCTGTGGAAGTCCCCGCGTCGATGCCGAGCTGCGCCGCCTGCCAACTGGCATCGGCCAGCCAATAATCACGCTGCGCGGTGATGCCCCCGCGTACTGCCTGCACCTGCGCTGCAGCAGCGGCGACGAGTTGGAACACGCCGATCAACATGCCGTTGTAGCGAAGCTGGTTTTCGTCCAGAACGGCCTGCGCCAGCGGCACGATCTGCTGGCGGCTGATGTCGTGCTGCTGCCAGGCATGTCGCAGCGCTGCATCGGTCTCGCGCAATTGTGAGGCAGCGTTTTGGGCCGTGGCGATGGTGCGGTTGCGCGCTGCCAGCACCCGGTCTGCGGCAGCGCTGCGGCGGGCATCGCCGAGGTCGAACAGCGGCAGCGGCAGGATGACGTCGAAACCATTTTGGGGCGTGGCGTCGCTGTAGGTCTTGCGTAACCCGCCCAGTTCCACATGGTCGATCAGGCTGGTGTTGCGCGCCAGGCCTGCCGCCACTGCCGTGGCGGTGAAGTCGGCGCGGGCAAGCTGCACGTCGAGCCGGGTGTCGAGAGCGGTTTGCAGCGGCGTTGCGCTGGCTGCCTGAACTTGCTTCGGCACTGCGGGCAATTGCGCAGGCAAGGCGAGGTGTGTGGCTTGCTCTGGCGATAAGCCCAGTGCTCGCACCAGGGCTTCGCGGGTTTGGGTCGCGGCCATCTCGGCGCGGTTGCGTTGCTGGCGGCTATCGGCAGCGAATAGTGCCTGCTGTGCTGCATCGAGTTTCGTGAGGTTGCCCGCTTGTTGCATGCGGGCAGCCAGGGTGGCGGTGGCTTGCGCAGCGTCTTCCACATCGCGGTTGTAGGCGGCACTCTGCTGTGCGGCAACCGCGCGCACCCAGGCCATGCGCGCCTGCGCGGCGGTGCGCAGCACCTCGCCGGCAAGCGTGAGACGCAATTGTTCCTGCCGCGCTGTGTCGATGCGTGAACGGGTCGGGAAGGTGAGCAGGTCGAGCAGGCCGATGCTCAGGCTGCGGGTGATTTCCACTGCGCCGGCGCCAATCAGCAGGCGCTCGAAACCGAACACCGGGTTGCTCAGCCTTGCGGACTGGGTGGATGCGGCAGAGTCAGCCTGTGTCTGGGCGATGAGCGCCTGCAA
>DAIAZB010000541.1 GCA_027443745.1 Thiomonas sp.
TAGTCGGCCAGCGCGCTCAGCGCCGCATTGTCCACCTACGGGTTGGACAGCTTCAGCATCGGCGCGCCAAACGCCACCGTCTGCCCCGGCTCGACGTACTTGACCTCGACGATACCCGCAGCCGGTGCCGCCACCCAGCGCGATTCGGCCGGCACCAGCTTGCCCGAGGCCTGCACCTGCACCACGAACGGCCCGCGCGTCACCGTGCCCAGCCACACCTCCGAGCGTGCGACCTGCGCCACCCCCGGCGCGCTCAGCCGCCACGCCCACACCGCCAGCACGATCAGGGCACCGGTTGCGACCAGCGCCCAGGTGAGCCGGCGCTTCCACCACGGTTTGTGCTCCGGCGCGCGACGCACGTCCATGGTCTCGAACAGGTCAGGGCGCGGTATGTCGCTCATGGGCACGGGCAGTCCCTGCAGCGCCCACGCGGCGCGGGCCTGCCGCGCACCCTCGCGCGCGGCCGTGGCGGCGTCAAGCGGGGCGCCTTACAGCTCATGCAGGCTCTCCGCCGGGTCCGCACGTGCTGCCTTGCGCGCCGGAAAGTGCGCGACCAGGAACACCGCCAGCAGCAGCACGGCAAGGGCGAGCCAAGTGGCGAGGCCGAAGGGGAGCACCCGGGCGCCCGAGAGCAGCGCATATTGGGTCGACAGCCACGGCAGCAACAGAAAAGCCAGCAGCACGCCCGCCGAGGCGACGACCAGCGTGCCCAGCACCACCCCGCAGTAGGTGCGCGTGGGCGTGGCCCCCAGCGCGCGCTCGATGGCCAGCAGGCGCCGGCGCTGCGCCAAGTACAGACGCAGCAACGCGACGATACCGGTAAGCGCAATCGCCCAGGCCAACAGCGCGATGGCAGTGAACAAGCGCGACTGCGTGATCTGCTGTGCGGCCAGCCGGTCGCGAAGCGCGCTAGTACTGTAGATGCCTGCCACCGCGAGGGGCGTGCGTTCACGTTCGAACAGTGCACTGACGTGCTGGCGCAACGCCATACGTTGCCCAGTGCTCAAATCGCCGGCGATTACAAGATCATGCGGCTCACCCAACAGTACGAATGGCATGGCGCGCAAATCCTGAAACACTACCGGACAACTGGTCTTGCGGCTGCCAACCAGATACACCGGCGCCAACACGCCAATGATACGTTGCGGCGTGCTGTCGTTCTGTGCGGTGATGGTGCGCCCCACCGCTGCCTGTGCCGAGCCGAACAACCGCTCGGCCACGCGCGCATCCAACAGCACGGTATCGGGCACGGCATATGTGGCATTGAAGTCTTGGCCCGCCAGCACCCGCACCCCTGCCGCCTCAATCCAGCCGGGTGTGACCTCCTGCACGCAGGCACCGATGACCTGTGTTCCAGCGCTCATTGCGCGCGGCATTCCGGAGCCGATGCCAGGCCTGATCTGCGGCCCGAAGCCCAGCGCACGTCCCACCGGTACGACCTGCGCTGCGGTGTCGAGTGCGTTCTGCAGCAGGACCTGCGCCGCGTGGAGATTCGGATGAGCAACCACACTGAATACATTGCCCACGGTCTTGAGATCAACGAACGTCGCCGGGCGGTCGAGCACGCCCAGCCGCTCATGCGCGGCGTGCCATGCGTAGCCAATGGCCCAGGCCGCCAGCACGCTCATCACCGTGCCCAACAAAACTTCGGCCGCCAGCAGCGCCGCGCCGAAGGCCCGGTCGCCTCGTGTGCCCGAGACGATACGTGCGCCATCTAGCTGCTCGCGACCAAGCAGCACCAGCAGCGGCAGCAACCCGACCAGCGTCACCAGTAGCACCACGATCGGCAGAATCCATGCCAAGGGCGCGAGCAGTGCATGGGCCGTCAATACCGGGCCCAGCATGCCCGCCAGCCGACGTAACAACAACACGCCGAGAATAACCAGCAGCGCGGTGCCGAGCAGCAGTGCCAGCGCGGTGGCAAGCCCGCGCCACAGCAGGCGCCGCAGCAGCCAGCCGCGCCGCGCGCCCAGCACGCGCATGAGATGCAAGATGTTGCGCCGACGCAGATAACCCAGCCAGCGCAACATCAGCACGTTGACTGCGGCCAGCACCAGCGCCGCGATTGAAAGCCCGAGGAATATTCTGATGCGCCGGGCGATCAGACTGTACGCCGGCGGGAACAGGCTGTAGGGCGTTGTCCAGACGAAGCCCTGCTCGTCGGCCGGGCGATCGTTCCCTAACCCGGCAAACACGCGCGCCAGTTCGAGGCGCAACTGGGGCGCGCCTACATCGGCTGGCGCGCTGAGCAGCGGTGCGAGACCCTGCACTTGGACCGGGCCGTAATTCAGCAGACCGCCTTTAGGCAGCTTTCCGTTTTCGGTCGGCCAACTGCCGTTGCTCAGCAACAGCATCAGCGGGCCGGGAACCCAGGCCTGCACCGAATGGCTGCTGAACACGCCCTCAATGCCGGTGAACGCTACCGGCAACACGCCAATGACGTGCAAGGCCAGCCCATGGCTGTCGTAGACGACGCGACCGACGGCCGCGGCGGCGCCACCAAACCAACGCTGGGCAAGACCCTGCGAGAGTACGATTACAGGGGCCCCGGTGCCTTGTTCGCGCAGCGTGATCAGCCGCCCGGCCAGTGGACGCAGACGCAACGCTTGCAGGAAATCGCCAAAGATCGCTCCAACTTTCGTCTGCAGCAGGCGGTTGTCGGCATGGGGGCCGATGCCAAAATCCGATGAGACCTCCATCCCTGCGTGCCAATGCGGTGGCAGCCGTGCGATCAGTGCGGGCAGTTCAGAACTGGAGAACGTGGCATAGTTGTCGCCAGCGGCATTCTGGTAACCGAGTGCGAGATAGCGGTAGCCCGACGCGGCGCCACCGATGCGCGGCGTATCCCATACGTGCAGCACGGCGGCCGCCAGCGCACTGGCCGCAATAGCCAGCGCCAGCAGCGCATAGGCGGCCCCCTTGAAAAGAAAATTCAGCATCTGCGGAACCTGTCGTGCGTGATGTCCATTTCACAGGTACTCCGCCTGCAGCAAAGTGCAGAGTGGCAGCTTCGTGGCTTCACGCAAGGTGTCTCTGAACAAGGTATAACGCCGGCGGCCCGGTCAACACGGGTAGTACACTTGGCGAACGCGGCGGAAGCGCAAGCGGCCACACGCAAGGCCGATTCAATAATAATACCGCGTTTCTCGTCCATTGTGAGTCGCCACAGGATGCACTGTTGCACAACCTCCTAGTGCGATTATACAAGCGAGAACCAAGATGCGTACGATACGATTTGACATAGGATTTTCTCAAATTTGTTTGGTGTGCTTGTTAATTAACAGGAATCCTCTTTATTCAGGCGATTCCATGCAGCTCAGACACGACAAAATTAGGGCGCAAGGCTTGACTATCGCTTGATTCGGCCTCAACAAAAAAGTCGGCAGCGTCACTCGTACTTTCATAATCGCTCAGCGTCAAGACCGGAAGATCTTCGGTACGCACTGGGTCGCGTTGCAATAGCAATTTAACAAGTGCATCCAAAATTCGCAAAGATGGCACTATCTGTTCAACGTAGCCAAATTGGCCAGCAGGATTCAATTCCAAAAAATTCAACCCTCCGTTTTTGTCCAGCGCGAAATCGGCCGCCGAATAGGATAAGCCGAAATCCCTCGTCACATCCAAAAGCCCCTTTTCTACCTCTGGTGGAAGTCGAAACTCTTTGGCTTCAAAATCCCCGAGGGAAAGCCAGCGTCGGTGGTCTACTTCGTCTGCGGAAAGTATTTCACGAGGGGTAATAAGTACCGAAAACACTCGGTTGCCGATCACAACGGACCTTATATCTCCAGCCTTATCTATTATCTCTTGATAAATGCCAGGGCAGGCTGAAATCGAAGCATCAGTTAAAACTGAGATATCCTTAATAGCAGCGGTTTGAGTTTGATATCTTGGGGTTCCGGAGTGCGTCCAAAAGTGCCCAGTCAGTGGTTTATATACTATTCCACGCGGATGATCATGCGAAAACCGCCTGACGCGTCTCGGGCTTGACGAAATGACCGTTTCAGGAATCATCAAACCAATCCTCTGGGCAGACATCAGCTGAAGCGCTTTGTTTTCAGCAAATCTAACCCTGTCTGGCGGGTCTACACAAATTCCATTGTGGTGATGCGGCAAAGCCGACAGCATCCACCTACAAAATGCATTCTGCTCTGCTTCGACAAACTTCCTTAGAGAGGCAGGCATTTCACTAGGCGCTTTCGCTGGATAAGATCGGCGGTTATAAATGGCATCGAAACCAGTTATTTCGTTTATTTCCAAATTTGCGCATGCACTTTTTATGTTAAAAGCAGCCTCCATGTCTTCGCCTGAAAAAGACGTTGTGTCAAAGAAGACGACATTTGCACCATGTCTTTGTAATGCCCATGCGACTGCCCTGGAGTGAAAGTCAAGTCGTGAACTTATAATCAGTACTTTGTACATTTGTTTCCACCTTGACAAAGTCGGGCCGTAGTAGCGGCCCGACGAAAGTCTTAGCAATCCAGATTTAATAGTCCCAAGTGTATTCTAGGTTCCAGCCTTTAGAGCTGCCGCCCCCGGTCATCTGGTTGCATTTGTACTTTGCCCCGGCGACTTGCTCCATTTCAGACTCCGAAAGCTCACGGGCAAGCCGAAATCCAACTGGGATCGTGTAATGTTCGTGATTAGTTTTCACTTTGAGTGCTCCATGAAGATGACAATCTGGTTTAGATTCTGGTAGATGTCTATGTAATAGCCTAATTGGCCACTACTTCAGAAGTCGCAGCCCCAGTCCACCTGGCCGTCGCCGCCTTTGGATGCGCCAAAAGAAAAGTACTTGCAGTCACAAAGCCCGCCACTAACTTTAGCCAACTCTTCTTCGCTAATCTCATGGCCGAGCTGGAAGCCAACTGGGAATGACTCACGTTCGTTCATCGTATTTCTCCAAGTTGTGCTGAATTATTGTGCCAATTCAGCTTTGGCATTTTGCGGCACAGAAGGTGCCGCAAAAAACAATCAACATTTCCAAATGCCGATTTTGAGTTGACTTGCTTTAAAGCTTCGAGCTACTTGCTGGGGCGTGAATTTGTGCGAGCTTCAGAACCCGACTTGCTGCTTTCAGCGTCTCTGAGCGGTGTGAAAGCACTATTCTCGTGAGTTTGAATTGTTCCACCAATGTGTTGACAATTCGTTCGTTCTCTAAATCCAAGTGACTGGTCGCTTCGTCCAGTACCAAGAACCGGGGTTTGCGGTAGAGCGCTCGCGCCAGCAGCACGCGCTGCTTCTGCCCGCCCGAGAGGCTGGAGCCCATATCGCCCACCAGTGTCTGATAACCCATTGGCATCGCCGCGATCTCGTCGTGGATGTGCGCCAGGCGCGCCATGGCTTCGACCTTCAGCGGTGTGGTCTCCGGGTCGAACAGGCTGATGTTGTCGGCAATGGACCCAGCGAACAGCTGGTCGTCCTGCATCACCGCTGCCACTTGGCTGCGGTAGCGCGCCAGCCCCAGCGTGCGAATGTCGATGCCGCCGTACAGGATCTGACCTGCGTTCGGCTCCAGCAGGCCCAGCACCAGTTTGGCCAGGGTCGTCTTGCCTGTTCCCGAGGGTGCGCTGATGGCCAGGCTCTCGCCCGGCGCGATGCTGAAGCTCAGATCCTGGATCACCCACGGCTCGCCATCGGCGTAGCGGAAGCTGAGGTTCCGCACCTCGAGCCGGGGCTCGGGGTTGGGGCCGGTGTAGGCGCCGTGAAGTTGGGCTTCGGGTTCTGTCAGCGCGATGTCGGCCACGCGCTCGGCGTGCAGGCCCAGCATCCGGAAGTCGTTCCAGTGGTCGATCAGATTGCCCGCGCGCTGGGTGAACAGGTCGGCATAGGCGACGAAGGCCACCAGCATGCCGACGCTGAATTCGCCGCGCAGCACCAGCAATGCCGCCAATCCGATCACCAGCACTCGCTGCGCGCCGAAAACCAGGCCGTTGCTCGCTTGGAAGGCGAGGGTCCAGCGCTGAATGGCGATTTCACGCTGGGTGGTGTCCACCAGCGTGTTGGCATAACGGGCACGGCGCTGGTCCTGCTGGTTGGCCAGCTTCAGCGCCTGCATGCCGCGGATCGATTCCAGCAGGTCGCTCTGCTGGCGCGCGGCATAGACCAGATGGTCTTCGGTGGCGCGCCGCAACGGACGGAAGATGCCCCAGCGCAGTGCGGCATAGAGTGCAAACGCGGCCAGCACCAAGCCGGTCAGCGGGACGCTGTAGAACGCCATCACCACCAAGGTGATGATGGACATCAGCCCATCCAGCACCGCGCCGACGAACTGCGTGGTCAGGGTTTGCTGGATGGTCTGGACCGAGCCGAAGCGCGAGACCACATCGCCGATGTGGCGCTTCTCGAAGAACGCCAGCGGCAGGTGCAGCAGGTGCCCGAACAGGTTGCCGATCCACTGCACGCTGAGCGTGGCGCTGATCCAGACGATCGACCACGCGCGCATTGCGGTCACTGCAACCTGGAACACGGTCAGCAGCAGAAAGCCCAGCACCAACACGCCCAGCAGGCTGCCATCGTGGGTCACGAGCACCTGATCGATCACCCACTGCAGGTAGAACGGGCCGAGCAACACCAAGCCCTCTAGCGCCAAGGCCAGCAGCAGCACCTGAGTCAAGCCGCGCTTGAGGCCGTGGACATCGCCCATCAGCCCATTGATGGAGATGGGTTGGCGCGCTTTCTGCGGCTTGAAGACGGGCGCCGACCACAGCTCCAGTGCCACGCCGGTGAAGTGCTTCGATGCCTCTTCCATGCGCATGCGGCGCACGCCCTGCGCCGGATCATGGATCACCAGAACCTTGGCCGTGGCCTGCTTCAGCACCACGAAGTGATTCAGATCCCAGTGCAGGATGCACGGCGTTCTCAGGTGCCGCAGGTGCTCCATCTCCACGCGCAGCGGGCGCGTGGCCAGATCCAGGCGCCCGGCGATGGCGATCAACTGGGTCAGCGTCATGCCCTTCAGCGACAACGACTCGCGCTGGCGCAGGCTGGGCAGGTCGAGGTCGTGGCCGTAAAAGCAACCGACCATGGCGACGGAGGCCAACCCGCATTCGGCGGCCTCGGTTTGCAGCAACATCGGCAGCCGTCGGCGACGGCCGAAACCGTGCCCGGGCATGGCCGGATCGGCGGCGGTTGCGCTCATGGCGTCGGGACGCCCGCGTGGCGCGGCGACGTGTGCGGCACCTTGGAATGTGCGGCGGACGGGTCATCGCCCTGCACCAACCACGCCAGCAGGCGTCGGCGCGGCAGCACGATCTGCCCGCGCAGCACGATGCCCGGCTTCAGCGTGGCGCCGTGCGTGCCGCGCGCCGCAGGGGGCAACAGGCGCACCGCCACGCGATAGAACGCAGCGCCGTGTGCCGTGCCCGGCGCGGACGCATCGGCGCCGACGACCGGCACCGGATCGATGCGCGCCACCGTGCCCCGTTGGCGCAAGTCCGTGTACGGATACACGTCATAGCGCAGCCGCACCGGCAGACCGGGTCGCACGGCGGCGATGGCGCCGGCCGGGACGAGCAGTTGGGCGTCGAGCGCTGGGCTCGCGGGCGATGCCGCGGCGATCAGCACGCCTTGCGCCTGAATGCGCGGCGTGTAGTGGGCGAACCAGAGAAACGCGAACAAGGCCGCGACCAGCGCCGTCGCCGTGGCGGCGACCAGCCAGTGCGCCAGCGGCGTGTTGATCAGGATGCGCCCCAATAGCGCCTGACGCTGCGCTTCCAACGCTTCGGGCCGAAACAGGCGAAACCCCTCTGCCGTACTCGCCGCACTCATCCGAGAGTCCCTGCGCAAGTAGTCGTGCGGAGCTACATTCCCCCACCCTTGGCTACACAACCACCACCCGAAGTCATACGATCACGTGAGGCTGATGGCCGAACGATGGTTGGCGCACATGCCAGTGCCGTGCAGCAAGGCCGCACGCTGTTCATCACGACATGAGGTCAACCGCCTTCTGCGAGATTCGGGCACAGTGCTGCAGAGCCGTGCTCAACCCGATCTTTTGATGCTCTACAAAGAATCTGCCGGCCGACGCCGCATGGCGCGCAAGGCTGGCGCGATCCGGCGCGTCGAAATTCACCGGATGCGTCGCCGACGGTGCAAGGCTATTGCTCACACCATCGGCAGCTGCAACCCCTGCTCTTTCGCGCAGGCGATGGCATCGGGATAACCGGCGTCCGCGTGGCGCATGACGCCGGTGCCGGGGTCGTTCCAGAGGACGCGCGCGATGCGCGCATCGGCCTCTGCCGTGCCGTCGCAGACGATCACCACGCCGGCGTGCTGGGCATAGCCCATGCCGACACCGCCGCCGTGATGAAAACTGACCCAGCTCGCGCCGCTGACGGCATTCAGCAGGCAGTTGAGGATCGGCCAGTCGCTGACCGCATCCGAACCATCGCGCATGGCCTCGGTCTCGCGGTTGGGACTGGCCACGCTGCCGGAATCCAGATGGTCGCGACCGATCACGATCGGCGCCTTCAATTCACCCGTGCGTACCATTTCA
>DAIAZB010000542.1 GCA_027443745.1 Thiomonas sp.
CAAGGACGAGGGCGGGCGTCACACCCCGTTCTTCAACAACTACCGCCCGCAGTTCTACTTCCGCACCACCGACGTCACCGGCGCCATCGAGCTGCCCAAGGACAAGGAGATGGTCATGCCGGGCGATAATGTGAGCATCACCGTCAAACTCATCCATCCGATCGCCATGGAAGAAGGCCTGCGCTTCGCCATCCGCGAAGGCGGCCGCACCGTCGGCGCCGGCGTCGTGGCAAAAATTATCGAGTAGTTGAGAGGTACTCCTCGTCTTTCCGCTCTTTGGAACCGCAATGCAAAGCCAAAAAATTCGTATTCGCTTGAAGGCCTTCGACTACCGCCTCATCGACCAATCCGCCCTTGAGATCGTCGACACGGCCAAACGCACTGGGGCCATCGTCAGGGGCCCGGTGCCGCTACCGACGCGCCTGCAGCGATTTGACATCCTGCGCTCGCCCCATGTGAACAAAAGCTCACGCGATCAGTTCGAGATTCGCACGCACCAACGCCTGATGGACATCGTTGATCCAACGGACAAGACGGTCGACGCATTGATGAAGCTTGACTTGCCTGCTGGTGTCGATGTCGAAATCAAGTTGCAGTAAAAAATCAGAACCCCCTACACAAAAGACAGGCGTCTGACTATACTAGAGTGTTTTCCAACGCCCTCGCTCGAGTCCTTGATTGAGCGGACTTTGGTTCAGGTGAATCGTTTGGCGCAAACGGCATCTCCGGGCAGCGGCTCGAAGCTGTGAGTTTTGCAAATCAGCATATGACGCCAGCCAATCGCAGCTGGCATGGAGAAAAGAATGAGTACGCAAGCACTCGGCCTTGTTGCGCGCAAGGTCGGCATGATGCGAGTGTTCACGGACGACGGGGTGTCCATTCCCGTCACCGTTTTGGACGTTTCTCGCAACGCCGTGGCGCAAATTCGCAGGTCTGATAAGGATGGTTACAGTGCCGTCCAGGTTGCCTTTGGCGCTACCAAGCCCTCATCGCTGACCAAGGCAGAGGCAGGGCACCTGGCCAATGCGTCGGTCGAACCTGCAAAGCTTCTTTGTGAATTTAGAGTGGCTGCGGATGTGGCTGCGACTTACCGGCCTGGCAGCAAACTTTCCGCAACGCTTTTTGCGGTTGGGCAAATGCTAGACGTCCGTGGTGTCACCATTGGCAAAGGCTACGCAGGCGCGATCAAGCGTCACCATTTTTCCTCCAATCGTGCCTCACATGGCAACTCGGTCACAACGCGCGCTCCGGGCTCAATCGGTATGGCGCAGGATCCAGGCCGTGTATTCCCTGGTAAGCGCATGTCTGGACGACTGGGCGGTACCAATGTCACGATTCAGAATCTTGAGGTCGTGCGTATTGATGAGGCGCGAGACCTGATCATGGTGAAGGGCTCGATCCCCGGGGCCGACTCCGGCTGCGTCACGCTACGGCCCGCAGTGAAGAAGGCGGGAGTTCAATCATGACTCAACTGAATTTTGTTGCCGCCGATGGCGCGCAAGGCGCCGCATTCGACGCTCCGGACACGATTTTTGGCCGTGAATACAACGAAGCGCTGATTCACCAGATTGTGATTGCCTATCAGGCCAATGCACGTATGGGCACCCGCGCGCAAAAAGACCGCGCTGAGGTGAAGCACTCTACCCGCAAGCCGTGGCGTCAAAAGGGTACCGGTCGCGCTCGCGCAGGCATGACAAGTTCCCCGTTGTGGCGCGGAGGCGGTCGAATTTTTCCGAATTCTGGTGATGAGAATTTCACCCAGAAAATCAACAAAAAGATGTACCGCGCCGGCATGCGTTCCATTCTTTCGCAGTTGGCGCGCGAAGGTCGTGTCATGGTGACCGAGGAGTTGGTTCTCGATGCCCCCAAGACCAAACTGCTCGCCACCAAGTTGCGTGCCATGGGCCTGGATTCGGTTCTGTATATCGCCGATTCAATCGATGAAAAACTGATGCTCGCAGCGCGTAATCTGCCTAATGTGTTGTTGGTCGAGCCTCGCTACATGGATCCACTGTCCTTGATTTATTACAAGAAGGTCCTGATTGCCAAGGGCGCTGTGGCCAAGCTGCAGGAGATGCTGTCATGAGTCAGCAACAAGCAATAGAACAACGTCTGATGCAAGTTCTGCTCGCGCCGATTATTTCCGAGAAGGCTACGATGCTGGCGGATAAGCGCAACCAAGTTGCTTTCCGTGTGCGACAAGATGCGAGCAAGGATGAAATCAAGGCTGCAGTCGAGGCCTTTTTCAAGGTTCAGGTCACTGGCGTCCAAGTTTTGAACCAAAAGGGTAAGGTCAAGCGCTCGTCACGCGGTGTTGGCCACCGCAGCAATGTTCGCAAAGCCTATGTCAGCCTGGCTGCAGGTCAGGAACTGAACTTTGCCCAGGAGGGTGTCTAACATGGCAGTCGTCAAGGTGAAACCAACTTCCGCCGGCCGTCGCGCCGTCGTGAAGGTTGTCCACAAGCATCTGCACAAAGGCGCACCCGAAAAGAGCTTGCTCGAGCCGCAGAAGCAAAATGCTGGCCGTAACAACAATGGCCATATCACGGTGCGCCATCGCGGTGGTGGCAGCAAGCAGCATTACCGCGTTGTTGATTTCCGCCGCGATAAAGATGGCATCCCGGCAAAGGTCGAGCGCATTGAATACGACCCCAATCGCACGGCACATATTGCTTTGCTGTGCTATGCCGATGGTGAGCGTCGCTACATTATCGCTCCGCGTGGCATCGAGGTTGGCAGCACGGTTCTCAGTGGTGTCGAGGCGCCGATCAAGGCTGGCAATTGCCTTCCCATTCGCAGTATCCCCGTGGGCTCCACTATTCATTGCGTTGAGCTGACAGCGGGTAAGGGCGCGCAAATGATCCGTTCGGCTGGATCATCGGCTGTGCTGATGGCGCGTGAAGGTGTCTATGCTCAAGTGCGACTGCGTTCCGGTGAGGTGCGCAAGATCCACGTCGAATGCCGCGCCACCATCGGCGAGGTCAGCAACGAAGAAAATAGTCTGCGCCAGTACGGTAAGGCTGGCGCTAAGCGCTGGAAGGGCATACGCCCGACCGTGCGTGGCGTCGCCATGAATCCTGTCGATCACCCGCACGGTGGTGGTGAGGGTAAGACTGGTGAAGGCCGCACCCCCGTCAGCCCATGGGGTACTCCGACCAAGGGCTATCGCACACGCCAGAACAAGCGCACGCAGGGCATGATCGTCTCGCGTCGCAAAAAGTAAGTCAGAGGCTCCGTTATGACACGTTCTCTTAAAAAAGGCCCGTTTTGCGATCTTCATCTGATTCGGAAGATTGAAAATGCAGTTGCCACGAAAGACAAGAAGCCGATCAAGACTTGGTCGCGGCGCTCCACGGTGCTTCCCGAGTTCATTGGCGTGACCATCGCTGTGCACAACGGCCGTCAGCACATGCCCGTCTACATCACCGACCAAATGGTGGGCCATAAGCTCGGTGAGTTTGCGCTGACCCGCACATTCAAGGGTCATCCTGCCGACAAGAAAGCCGCGAAGAGGTAAGGACTATGGAAACACAAGCAATTCTGCGGGGCGTGCGGCTGTCAGAGCAAAAAGGCCGTCTGGTCGCTGACCTCATTCGTGGCAAGAAAGTCGACTACGCCTTGAACACGCTGGCCTTCACGCCCAAGAAGGCAGCCCAGATCATCAAGAAGGTGCTCGAGTCGGCAATCGCCAACGCGGAGCACAACGACGGCGCCGATATCGACGAGTTGAAAGTCAAGTCCATCATGGTCGAGCGGGGCGCTTCGCTGAAGCGTTTTTCTGCGCGCGCCAAGGGGCGAGGCAATCGGATCGTCAAGCCGACCTGCCACATCTACATCACGGTTGGAAATTAAGGACTCCAGATGGGACAGAAAATCAACCCAACCGGCTTTAGGCTGGCGGTCACGCATGACTGGACCTCCCGCTGGTATGCCAGCGGTGGACAGTTTGCGAAAATGCTGAATGAAGATCTTGCCGTGCGCGAGTTCTTGGTCAAAAAACTCAAGGCGGCCTCAGTTTCTCGCATCGTCATCGAGCGCCCGGCGAAAAACGCTCGCATTACGATTTTCAGCGCACGCCCCGGTGTCGTGATCGGCAAGAAGGGTGAGGATATCGAAGCCTTGAAGCTGGAGTTGACCAAAAGGCTTGGTGTGCCCGTCGCCGTTGACATCGAGGAAGTGAGAAAGCCTGAGATCGATGCCAAGCTCATCGCTGACTCCATTACGCAGCAGTTGGAAAAGCGCATCATGTTCCGGCGCGCCATGAAGCGCGCCATGCAGAACGCGATGCGCCTTGGCGCCCAAGGCATCAAGATCATGTCATCTGGTCGCTTGAACGGTATCGAGATTGCCCGCACCGAGTGGTACCGTGAGGGACGCGTGCCGCTTCAGACTTTGCGAGCAGATATTGACTACGGTTTTTCTGAAGCCAAAACGACCTATGGCGTCATTGGCGTCAAAGTCTGGGTCTATAAGGGCGATACTCTGGGACGCGGTGCACCAGCGCAAAAAGCCGTCGAACCTGCCGAAACGGATCGCCGCCCGCGCCGCGATGACAAGAATGGTCCCCGCCGTAACCGCCGTCCTGACTCAGCCCGTGGCGAGACGCATGCTGCCCCCGCTGGCGCACCAGTTGCAGCACCAGAGAAGCGTGTGCGCAAAGTCAGCAAACCTGAGGCTTCCACCGCAGCGCCAAGCAAGCAAGGAGAATCGTCATGATGCAACCCGCGCGGCGCAAGTACCGCAAGGAGCAAAAGGGTCGCAACAAGGGCGTGGCGACTCGTGGAGCCTCTGTGGCTTTCGGCGAGTACGGTCTCAAAGCCACGACGCGTGGTCGTCTGACAGCACGCCAGATCGAATCGGCTCGACGCGCTATTTCCCGCCATGTCAAGCGTGGCGGTCGCATCTGGATCCGTGTGTTTCCTGACAAGCCTATTTCGATCAAGCCTGCCGAAGTTCGAATGGGCAACGGCAAGGGCAATCCCGAGTACTACGTCTCTGAAATCACGCCTGGCAAGGTGCTCTATGAAATCGATGGGGTGACTGAACAACAAGCTCGTGAAGCTTTCGAGCTCGCAGCAGCTAAGCTACCGTTTCGCACGGTGTTCGTTGGTCGGCGCTTTGGCCTTTGAGGTGAGAAGATGAATCTGGAAGAACTGCGCAAACTGGATGTTTCCGGTCTGCGGAACGAACTGAATGCACTGCTGAAGGCCCACATGGGTCTTCGTATGCAAAAAGCAACACAGCAGTTGCAGAACACCAGTCAATTGATGAAAGTGCGTCGCGACATCGCCCGCGTGCGTACCCTCATCCGCCAACAAGCAACGCAGGAGTCATGATGTCTGCTACGGAAGGATTAACCCGCGTTCTCTCGGGTCGAGTGGTGAGCGACAAACGCGCGAAGACAGTTACAGTTTTGGTTGAACGCCGCGTGCAGCATGAGTTGTACGGCAAGTACATGGTGCGCTCGAAGAAATACAGCGCACACGATGAACAAGGCCAGTTTCAGATGGGCGATTTGGTCGAAATCTCTGAAACGCGCCCTATCTCCAAGACCAAGGCTTGGGTCGTGACGCGCTTGATCGAAAAATCCAGGCTGGTGTGATTGACGAAGGAACTGCGGTCAGATTGGTGCGCGCAACCTGATCGTGGTCAGTTTGAGTTCACTATTCCGATCGAACTCGAGTGCCTCGGCTTGCTGCATCAGCAAAAGATGTGCGTGTGAATTGACAAGCATGCCGTAACAGGCGAGAATACACAGTTCTGCGTTTGACTTCTTAAACGCTTCATCGACCCACAAGCTGGGCCCAAGACTGCTGGCGGTGTTCGCTTGCAAGTTGGGAAAAGGATTCCACATGATTCAGATGCAATCAAGGCTGGATGTTGCTGACAACACCGGCGCTAAAACCGTAATGTGCATCAAGGTGCTCGGTGGCTCCAAGCGTCGCTACGCCGGTATTGGCGATGTCATCAAAGTCAGCATCAAAGAGGCTGCGCCGCGTGGTCGCGTCAAAAAGGGTGAAGTATTCAACGCTGTAGTCGTGCGCACGGCCAAGGGCGTGCGTCGCGCCGACGGTTCGCTGATCAAGTTTGACGCCAACGCTGCCGTTTTGCTCAATGCCAAACTTGAGCCGATCGGAACCCGAATTTTCGGGCCAGTCACGCGCGAGTTGCGCACAGAGCGTTTCATGAAAATTGTTTCCCTCGCACCAGAAGTGCTTTAAGAGGTCCATCGTGAACAAGATACACAAGGGCGATGAAGTGATCGTCATTGCGGGCTCGGACAAGGGGCGTCGCGCCAAGGTGATTTCTCGCCAGGGCGAGGGCCATCTTTTGGTCGAGGGGGTGAACCTGGTTAAGCGCCACACCCGCCCCAATCCGATGCAAAACCAGCCGGGCGGAGTGATCTCGAAAGAGATGCCCATCCATCAAAGCAATGTGGCCATTTTCAATCCCGCGTCCGGCAAAGCTGATCGTGTCGGCATTCGTTTGCTCTCTGGCGGAAAGAAGGTTCGTGTGTTCCGTTCGAGCGGCGAGGAAATTAAGGTCTAAACGGGGGCGTTATGACGCGCTTACAAGAGTTCTATACGGGTCAAGTGGTTCCAGGTTTGTTGGAGCGGTACGGCTACAAGTCCGTGATGGAGGTTCCTCGCATCACGAAGATCACGCTGAATATGGGCGTATCCGAGGCTGTCGCAGACAAGAAGGTTATTGAGCATGCAGTCAGCGACATGACCAAGATCGCTGGACAGCGCCCCGTGGTGACTAAGGCTCGCAAGGCTATTGCTGCCTTCAAAGTGCGCGAGGGCATGCCAATTGGATGTTCCGTGACACTGCGTGGTCGTCGGATGTATGAATTCCTGGATCGCCTGGTGACCGTGGCGCTCCCGCGCGTGCGTGATTTCCGCGGTGTCTCATCGCGCGCCTTCGACGGGCGCGGTAACTACAACATCGGCGTCAAAGAGCAAATCATTTTTCCCGAGGTCGAGTATGACAAAGTCGATGCCTTGCGCGGCCTCAATATCAGCATCACAACGTCAGCAAAATCGGATGACGAGTGCAAGGCTCTGCTTTCCGCTTTTCGTTTTCCTTTCAAGAACTGAGATGTCATGGCTAAGCTTTCATTGATCAATCGCCAGGAAAAGCGAGAAAAACTCGTCGAAAAATTTGCGGGCAAGCGAACTGCCCTGCAAGCTGTCATCGCTGATATGAGCAAGTCGCACGACGAACATTTGCAGGCTCGCCATGCCTTGCAGCAGCTGCCGCGCAATGCAAATCCGACACGCTTGCGCAATCGGTGCGCGTTGACAGGGCGCTCGCGCGGCACGTTCCGCAAATTCGGACTGGGGCGCAACAAGATTCGCGAATTGGCGTTTCGCGGGGAGATCCCCGGCATCACCAAGTCCAGCTGGTAAGGCGGCTAACGGAACTCTCTGGAGAATATTCAATGAGCATGAGTGATCCTATTGCCGACATGCTGACGCGCATCCGTAATGCGCAGATGGTGGAAAAGGCTACAGTCAAGATGCCGGCGTCGAAACTCAAGACGGCTATTGCGCAGGTGCTACAGGACGAGGGCTATATCGATGGCTTCGAATTGCTGCGCGATGGTGTCAAGGCTGATTTGCAAATCGCGCTGAAGTACTACGCGGGGCGCCCTGTAATCGAGCGCATCGAACGCGTCAGTCGTCCTGGTCTGAGAATCTACCGCGGACAGCACGCCATTCCCCAGGTTCTGAATGGGCTTGGAGTTGCAATTGTTTCCACGCCGCAGGGTGTGATGACCGACCGTAAAGCGCGCCAGGTTGGCGTCGGTGGTGAGGTTCTTTGCTATGTTGCTTAATTGAGGGTCGGCCATGTCTCGAGTCGCCAAAAATCCTATCGTCGTCCCCAAAGGAGTTGAGATCTTCTTGACTGCAGAGCAAATCGCAGTCAAGGGAGGTTTGGGCCGTCTGCAGCGCGCACTGAATCCGCTGGTCAAGGTCGAATTGCAAGAAGGTCACTTGACGTTTGCTCCAACCGACGCAAGCCGAGAGTCGCATGCGCTTTCTGGTACTTTTCGCGCTCTAGTTGCCGGTATGGTCGCAGGCGTCGACAAGGGCTTTGAGAAAAGGCTGACCCTTGTCGGTGTCGGTTACAAGGCGCAGATTCAGGGGGCCAAACTGAATTTATCTCTCGGTTTCTCGCATCCTGTGGTGCGTGATATGCCTGATGGCATCAAAATCGAGGCGCCGACTCCGACGGAAATCGTGCTCAAGGGTGTCGACAAGCAGTTGGTCGGCCAAATGGCTGCAGATATCCGTGCAATCCGTCCGCCTGAGCCATACAAAGGCAAGGGTGTTCGCTACGCCAATGAGGTCGTGGTGATCAAGGAAACCAAGAAGAAATAAGGGGCTGTGCCATGCTAAATAAAAAACTAGCCCGTATGCGCCGTGCCAAGTCCACGCGCGCCCAGATTGCGCGGCTTCGTGTGACACGACTCGCGGTGCATCGCTCGAATGCGCACATTTACGCCAGCATCATTTCCGAGGATGGTGAGCGTGTGCTCATGACCGCTTCGACAGTTGAGCCTGAAGTCCGCCAGCAACTCCAGGGTTCGGGTGGGAATGTGGGTGCGGCACAAATAGTCGGTCGCCGTATTGCGGAAAAGGCGCGCGCTGCAGGCATCGAGCAGGTTGCTTTTGACCGCTCGGGGTTTCAGTATCACGGCCGCGTCAAGGCCCTGGCTGAAGCTGCGCGCGAAGCTGGTTTGAAATTCTGAGGTTGACATGGCCAAAGTCCAAGCAAAGATGAACACCGAAGCCCGTGATGACGGTCTGCGGGAAAAAATGATTGCCGTGAACCGCGTGACCAAGGTGGTCAAAGGCGGCCGTATCCTGGGTTTCGCCGCTCTGGCTGTCGTGGGTGACGGGGACGGACGTATCGGCATGGGCAAAGGCAAGGCGCGTGAAGTGCCGGTCGCCGTGCAAAAGGCCATGGACCAGGCGCGCCGCAACATGATCAAGATCAAGTTGAAGAATGGCACCTTGCACCACCAGGTTTTCGGCAGCCACGCCGCCTCCGATGTCATGATGGCCCCAGCCCCGCAGGGTACGGGCATCATCGCCGGTGGGCCCATGCGCGCCATTTTCGAGGTGGTCGGGATTACCGACGTCGTCGCCAAGAGCCATGGTTCGACCAATCCCTACAACATGGTTCGTGCCACGCTGGACGGTCTGACCAAAGGGAACACACCTTCGGAGATCGCCATGAAGCGCGGCAAGAGTCTTGAAGAAATCCTCAACTGAGCGCCGCCATGCAAGAGAAGAAAGAAGTGAAAGTCAAGCTGGTGCGCAGCGTCATCGGCACCCGCTCCGATCATCGCGACACGGTGCGCGGTCTTGGCCTGCGCCGCGTCAATGACGAGCGCGCCCTTGAAGATACGCCAGCCGTTCGAGGCATGATTCGCAAGGTCGACTATCTCGTCAAGGTCATTGCCTGAAGGCTCAACACGCGCCGACGCCGGAGCTTGGTCTACTGTCGCCGCGCAGCATCCACATGGGATCCAGCAGCATGCAACTCAACACAATTCAACCCGCAGCAGGCGCCACGCACAGCAGCAAGCGTGTCGGCCGCGGCATTGGCTCCGGGCTGGGCAAAACCTCGGGTCGCGGGCACAAAGGCCAGAAATCACGCTCCGGCGGCTACCACAAGGTTGGCTTTGAAGGTGGTCAGATGCCGCTGCAGCGTCGCCTGCCCAAGCGTGGTTTCAAATCGCCGACGGCGAAGTTCAAGGCTGAAGTCCGACTCTCCGAGCTTGCCCTGATCCAGGGCGACCAGGTGGATCTGCTCAGTCTCAAGGCGGCCGGTCTCATCTCGGATCAGGCGCTTTCGGCCAAGATTTTCGCCTCCGGAGAGGTGGCGCGTGCGTTCATGGTCAGTGGTGTCCTGGTGAGTCGCGGCGCCAAGCTTGCCATTGAAGCGGCGGGCGGCAAGGTCGCCCCGCAGGCAGACGCAAACTAATCCCATCATGGCAACGCAATCCAGCGCACTCGGTGGCGGAAAATACGGCGATCTGACCAAGCGCCTGATGTTTTTGCTCGGCGCCCTGGTTGTGTTCCGCATCGGGGCTCATATTCCCGTCCCCGGCATCAATCCGCAGCAATTGCAGCAGTTGTTCAACAACAACTCCGGCGGCATTCTCGGTTTGTTCAATATGTTTTCCGGTGGGGCACTTTCGCGCTTCACGGTTTTTGCGCTTGGGATCATGCCGTACATTTCGGCGTCGATCATCATGCAGTTGCTCACCTATGTGGTTCCGTCGATGGAGGCCCTGAAAAAGGAAGGTGAGGCGGGGCGGCGGAAAATTACGCAATACACGCGCTATTTCACGCTATTTTTGGCCATTTTCCAGTCTCTTGGAATTTCTGTTGCACTCAGCGCAACGCAAGGTCTGGTTCTAGATCCAGGACTCGGATTCAAGTTGACGGCTGTTGTTAGTTTGACTGCTGGCACAATGTTTCTGATGTGGCTCGGTGAGCAAATCACTGAGCGCGGTCTCGGTAATGGTATATCCATAATTATATTTGCCGGTATTGCTTCCGGTTTGCCGACAGCTCTTGGCGGTCTGTTGGAATTGGTGCGTACTGGAGCCATGAGTATTCTGGTTTCCATTTTCGTGCTGGCCATCGTGATTGCCGTGACTTATTTCGTGGTCTTTGTCGAGCGCGGCCAGCGAAAAATTCTTGTTAATTACGCGCGCCGACAAGTCGGAAATAAGGTGTATGGTGGGCAATCCTCTCATCTACCTTTGAAGTTGAACATGTCTGGCGTGATCCCCCCAATTTTCGCCTCATCGATCATCTTGCTACCTGCCACGATCGTTAGTTGGTTCGGTTCGGGGCGCGGCATGAGTTGGCTCAAGGACGCGGCCGCTTTGCTTTCGCCCGGTCAACCTATTTATGTTGCACTGTATGCGGGCGCGATCATCTTTTTCTGCTTCTTTTATACCGCTTTGGTATTTAATAGCCGTGAGACTGCAGATAATTTGAAAAAGAGTGGCGCATTCATTCCGGGTATTCGGCCTGGGGAGCAAACTGCTCGCCATATTGACAAGATTC
>DAIAZB010000543.1 GCA_027443745.1 Thiomonas sp.
CGCGCCGTGCCCGCAACGAAACCGTGCGCAACGAGGGCCTGCGCCAGATCGGCGAGAAGCAGTGGCTCGACCCGGAGACCGCCAAAGCCTGCAAAGAGATGCGTATGGAAATGATGGCGTCACGCGAGCCGACGGCGCAGAACCTGGGCCTGTTCGTCTACCTGCGCGAGCCGATGCTGAAAGACCCGCATTTCCTGGTTGCCGCCTGGGAGCGCGAGCAGCCGCAGCCGGTGCTGTTCGAGCGCCACGCCACCATCGCCGCCGCGCTCGGTGCCATGCAGCAGGTCTTTCGCCGGGCGCTGGTCAACTACAACGCGACGCCGTGGTCCGAGCTGCACGGCGATGCCGAGGCGTGGCGCTATGAAACCCGGTCGGCAGCCATCCAGGGTTTTGTCGGGCCAGAGTTTTATTGAGTCGTAAAAGCCGCACTCCGGTTCACCGCCGTCACCACCGCCGCACCCATGAGCCTTGCCCAAGCCGCGGTCGTGGCTGCCTCCACACGGGGCGCCACGGCCCCGGCAGGCTCATACCAATAGTTCGACACGCGTAGGACCACCGCAGGTCGCTGCACAAGCGCCTGGAGCCATGGCCAGGCCAAGCCTTGGTCGTAGCAGATCGAAGCCCAGGCACGCACACCAGCGATGGTCTGCACTGGCTCCCACCAGTGCGCAGCTGTGTAGGACTTTTCGCCAACCCACGGCTTCCACATCCCGCCGGGCACGGGCACGGGAGAGGCGAACAGCAGCGCATCGCCGCTCTGCCCCAAGCCCACAACGGCATTCAGATAACGGCCATCCCAATGCTGCACCCCAAGCACCGACGCGCCGACCAGCCACACATTGCCCGGGCGCATCGCGGCCCGCACCTGCGCCGCCGTGCCTGGCCCCCAGGTTCCAGCCACATCCTCGGGCAGAACCACCACAGCCCCACCCTCTTCCTTTGCCCCTGCCTTTGATTTTGACTTTGCTTCATAACGCACGACCCCAGCAGCTTGACTGATCCAGCTCTGGCTGCGCTCAACCTCGGCCATCACGTCGTCATCTTCATGGCCGACATGGGTGTTCACCCCGACCCAGCCAGCGGGCGTGACGGGTGGCTCGAAGGCGGCATTCGCCCAAACCGACACCCCCGACAGCGCCACCGACGCCACCATGGCCAGTGTGATCGCCGACGTCGAGGGTTGGGCCTGGACCAGCACCGCCAGCGTCCACAGGATCGCAAGGCCAAACGCGAAACCCAGCAATCCCAATCCTGGATAGAACGCACCAGCCACTGCCAGCGGCGACAGCCAGCCGAAGAGCCCCAGCGGCGGCACGGCTTCCAGCAACAGCACGAGCACAACATGCCAGCCACGCGGTGCCCAAGCCCACGGGGCGGCCAGCAGAGCGCTCGACAGCACCCACAAGCCGACACCAACGACCCAGCCCGAACCGAAGAAACTCTGCACCTCGGACGGCAAAGCCAAACCGCCGACACCGAAGTAGGCCAGCGCAGCCAGGAAGCGCCAGCGACG
>DAIAZB010000544.1 GCA_027443745.1 Thiomonas sp.
GAGTCGGATCCGCGAGGGAGGGCGCGCGCTCGATGACGCTTACGGCGTCTTACATGCGCGGCGCAGCGCAGGGCGTACGCTGATCACAGTGGGGTCGGGCCGTTACGTCTTCGACGCGCCGCTCGCCTGATGCAGCATCGCGAGAGGAGATGTCACGCGCCGATCGGTGGCGGGTTTCCACGGAATCGATGGGCCACAGGATCTGGCCTGCGCGCCACGGCGTATGGACGGATAGTGTCCGGCCTCGCTCGCGACCGGTGAGACGGCGACGGGTACGCCTGACCGAGCCCACGCATGCCGGCGCCGATGTCTCGAATTCCGCCACGGTCTGCCTCGAGACCGGCCGCGAATGCCCCGGGGCGAGGCATGCCCTGCGCTGCCCGCTTCGATGCAGAAGAGAGGACGGTTGGCTAAGGCGCTGATTTAGTATGGTATCGCTGCGCGCCAGGAGTTTAGATGGGGCACCTATGGGGGCACCGGTGCAGAACCGGTCTGCAATGCTGTGCCTCGAACTTCTCGTCGATCGTACTCAGATTGGCATCTGTCACGCTGTTCGGCGAAAGGCCAATTCTTAGACTGGCCCGCCTACGCCTTTGAATTTCTCGACGAACGCGGCGATCTTCTGGAAGACGCTTTGCTTTTTCGTCAGGAATTGCGGATTGAGCGGACTCATCCTCGGCAAGAGGGCATGGAGCTCCGTGCCGTTCTCGCTGGCGAACTCCCGCTTAAGCGAGGCAGCGATATAGCGCTTGGCCGGCTCGGGATTCAGGCTCTCGGTCTCGATGAGCTCTTGCGCCTCCCGCTGCTGCTTCGCCTGGGCGAAGCGGAAGAAGGCCTCGATGACTGTGGATTTGTCGCCAAGCTGATCCAGATCGGTTTCGTTGATGAAATCGACCAACAAGACTTCCTTCGCACGGTTGCCAATGCTGGCACGGATTACCCGGCGCACCTCTTCGACCAGGGCAGACTTGTCCTTGACCTTCCTGTTCTTCTCGAAGATCAATTCCAGGATGTAGTCGAGGTTGATCTCCTGGGACTTAAGCAGGTCCACCTCGAAGACCACGTCATCCCAGTCGATGCCGGATTTGTCCTTCTCGGCGGAGGACTTCTCCCGGCGTAGCCAATCGCGGATATCGTTGTACGTGGAACGATAGTCCTGAATTTTGCGATCTGAGGGAATGCGGATCGCCTGCAATACGGCCAGATCATCATCGCCTAGGTAATGCTGCGTCTTGAAGGCCTCAACTGCCTGCGGGTCGCTGAGATCGATGCTTCGCAACGCTTGAAGGCTCGCGAATTCATCGTAATTCTGCAGGATATTCTCTACCCGCAGGTATTCGCCAAACAGCTTGGCAAACGCCTTCTTGTCTGACTCCTTGACGATGTCGGCGGGGTCTGGAAAGCGCTGCTCCAGCTCGTTCACCACGTCCATGAAGCCACGTCGCGCCTCACCCGTGATGACATCGGTGAAGCCCTCCATGTACTCCCTGTAGCTTTTCTCGAGCACCACATTCCGGGTGCTCTTGTCGCCGAACAGGGTGACGGCATCGATCGTGGCCATCTCCAGGTCGCGGAAGGTGACGACGTTGCCGAAGGTCTTGGTCGCATCGTAGATGCGGTTGGTGCGTGAATAGGCCTGAATGAGGCCGTGGTAGCGCAGGTTCTTGTCCACGAACAAGGTGTTGAGCGTGGGCGCGTCAAAGCCTGTCAGGAACATGCCTACTACGATCAGCAAATCGACGTCTTGCTCTTTGACTCGCTTGGCCAGGTCGCGGTAGTAGTTCTGGAAGCCCTTGCTGTCCACACTGAAACTGGTCTTGAACAGC
Source organism: Thiomonas sp. (assembly GCA_027443745.1). Next base: position 1,827 of record DAIAZB010000544.1, read on the forward strand.
GCGTTGTAGTCGGCAACAGCGGCGGCCAGGAACTCCTTCGCACTGCTGTCCATGGCCGAGACTTCGAAACCCTCATCCGCGATGTTGCCTACCGAGTCCTGCTCTTCATTGGCTGCGTAAGAGAAGATGGTGGCGACTCTAAGCGGCTGGTCGCTGTTCTTCTGCAAGATCCTGAAGGATTCGTAGTACAGCTTGGCGGCATCCACGCTGCTCACGGCGAACAAGGCATTGAATCCGCTGGCCCCGGATTGCAGGCGGTGGGTCTTCTGCCGGAAGCAGTTCACGATGTACTGGGCAATCTCGCGGATGCGGTCTGGGTGCAGCAAGGACTGCTTGTTCTCCGCCGCGCCGAGCTTTTTTTCGTCCTGCTCGCTTTCGATGGCCTTGAACCGTGGACGTACATCGTTGTAGTCGACCTTGAACTTGAGCACCTTTTCGTCACGGATGGCATCGGTAATGACGTAGGAATGCAATTCCCGGCCGAATACGCTGGAGGTGGTGTCTGCGCCCAGCGCGTTCTGCGGAAAGATGGGGGTGCCGGTGAATCCGAACTGGTAGAACTTCTTGAACTTCTTCTTCAGGTTCTTCTGCGCCTCGCCGAACTGGCTGCGATGGCATTCGTCGAAGATGAAGACAACCTGCTTGCCATAGACCGGCAAGTCGGTTTCGCTCTTCATCAGGTTGTTGAGCTTCTGGATGGTGGTGACGATGATCTTGTTGTCGTCTTTGTCCAGGTTGCGCTTCAGGCCGGCGGTGCTGTCCGAGCCGTTCACGCTGTCCGAAGAAAAACGCTGGTACTCCTTCATGGTCTGATAGTCCAGATCCTTGCGGTCCACCACGAAGAACACCTTGTCGATGAACTCCAGTTCGGCGGCCAGGCGCGCCGCTTTGAAGCTGGTCAGGGTTTTGCCGGAACCAGTGGTATGCCAGATGTAGCCGCCACCTTCGATGCGGCTCCAGTGCCTGGCCTGCCATGCGCTGCGGATCTTCCACAACATGCGTTCGGTGGCGGCAATCTGGTAAGGCCGCATGACCAGCAAGGTATTGCTGACGTCAAACACCGAATAGGTCACCAGCACATTGAGCAAGGTGTGCTTCTGGAAAAACGTGGCAGTGAAGTCCTTCAGGTCCTTGATCGGAGTGTTGTCGGCCTTCGCCCAGTTCATGGTGAAGTCGAAACTGTTCCTGCTCCGCTGCGTGGTGTTGGCGAAGTACCGCGTATCGGTGCCGTTGGAGATGACGAACAGCTGGAGGTACTTGAACAGGGAGTGCTCACTGTTGAAGCTTTCCTTGCTGTAGCGATGCACCTGGTTGAACGCTTCGCGGATGGCAACGCCGCGCTTTTTCAATTCCACCTGTACCAGCGGCAGTCCATTGACCAGCACGGTCACGTCATAGCGGTTCGCATGGCTGCCAGCTTGCTCGAACTGCCTGATCACCTGCACCTTATTGCGGGCAACGTTCTTCTTGTCGAGCAGGTAGATGTTCTGGATGCGGCCATCGTCGAATACGAAGTCATGGATGTAGTCGTCATGGACTTTGCGGGTTTTTTCGACGACGCCGTCACTTGGCTTGTCCAGCCAGGTTTCGACGAAGCGCGACCATTCGCCGTCCGAGAACGTGGCCCCGTTCAGGGCTTGCAACTGCTCACGGGCATTGGCCAGCAAAGCCTCGGGTGTGTTCAGGCCGGGCAGGTGTTCGTATCCCTGGTTGACCAGGTCCTGGAGCAGCTCACGTTCCAGGTCAGCCTCGCTCTGGTAGCTGTCGGCGACCTCCCACTCCTTGGTATACCGGTCGAGAACGATGAAGTTGTTCGACTCGGCGATGGCTTTGTATTCAGTCATTCCGTCTGTTCTCATCGTCGCGAATCAATGGGACCAGTGTCAGGAAGTGGAACACGTAGATGCGATGCTTGATTGTAGCGATGGCCTGGCGGTAGTCGGCGTGCTGGGTGATGTCGCCCATGGCTTCAGGCTCCCTGCTGCTGCCAGAAGACGTGACGGCTCTTCAGGTGATCCGTCAGCAGCTTGACAGTCGCTTGCTCGGCCGGCGTGGGCATGGCCACAGCCTCATTTGACAGTGTGTTGTGGCTGGTGAAATTGATGATGCGGCTGTAGTAGACCTGCTTGTCATCGGGCAACAGCTCCGACCACCGCGGATAGCCCAGGAAGCTGGCCGTCTTTTCGTAAAGGTTGCGCAGCAGCGTGAAGTGGTAGCGCTCGACCTTCTGGTTTGCAATGGCCTGCTCGATGGTCTGCAACAGGTGCAGGTGGTAGGAGAAGCTCTTGTTGGAATCGCCGGGCTTCTCGGTAAGCGTGAAACCGCCATCGTCCAGGCGCTCCAGCATGTAGCAGGCCTTGCTGTTCAACTCATTGAACAGCACGTTGTAGAACAGCGGGCTGTGCGTGGTGACAATGAACTTCAGATCGGACTGGCTGGACTTGATCAACCGAGCCAGGTCCACCGCCAGCTCGATCAAGTGGTTCTCATCGAGTGAACTCACCGGGTCATCGACAAACACGTAGTTCAGGTTGTTGAATGCATCGGTGGAACGGCTGACGGTTTCCGCGATGTTCAGTTCCGATATCACCTGTTCCAGCAAGGCGTTGAACACGCTCCAGATGAAATTGCTTTCTTCGCCTTTGGAGATCTTGACATGGCGCTCTTGCTCGTTGTTGCCACGCTCGAATGAGAAGCTGACCGACGAGAAGTTGGGGCTGAAATGCGGTGTCAGCTTATCGTTGGTGTAGCGCTGGAAAGTGGCGGTGATGCTCTGGTCCTGGCCCTGCTCTTCAAGAACCCAACGGGTGAACGCGTTGGGCTGAATCATCAGCTTAGGTTCGGCGTCCTGCCCCAGGTCGTTGTCCCAATAGAAAAGGTCTTCCGTGAACGCGCTGTAGTAGAGAACTTTCTTGTCAGCCAGCTCGGACGTCTGGGCCTCTTCGCCCTCCACCTTGGGTGAAATTAGCTCCTTGAGCGCGCGCGACAACCGCGTCTTACCGGCGCCGTTGAAGGCATAGATCAACTGTACCTTTTTGCCGGCATCCTTCAGCTGCTGGGCGATATCGGACAGCGTCGCGCTCATCTCAGGCCACCGCCTCGTGCGGTTTTGGGAAGCTCAGCAGCAGATCGCGGTAGTACTCGTACTGCTTCTGACGCAACTCGATTTCTTTCGGCAGGCCTTCGGTGATGGAGTGAGTCAAGGCGTCGAACTTGTCCAGGATGATGACGACGCGCGCCTGCTCGGCAAGTGACTTCTCGGTATCGTTTGGATAGGGGATCGGTACTCTGACTTTTGCAATGCCATCGAACAGTAGTCGATTTACTTTCCCGCGAGATACGTGCTTTGCTTTCTCATCGATGAACGAAGCGGTTTGCATGGCGTAAGCGATGTACTTTGGATTCATCGAATGGCGGAAGGCGTAGCTGTCATCATGAATGGCTACGTTGCCGCTACCGATCCAAGCGACAGCCTTTCCTACGTCTTCGACTGTTTCGCCGACGCCGGTCAGCACGACATCGTGTGGCTTTGCGTAGCGCAAAGAACCTTGCAGGTCGGGCCGGACCTTGGTTACGGCGTGATCGGTCCAAACGCCGTATCGGGTATAAATCTCACCGTAATGGATGGCGTCAATTCCGTGATCGACGAAGTCAGCCTTCGTGAAGCGCTTGCCGCGGATGAACTCTCCAATCTCACCTAGCGCCTTCCACTCAACCTCTCCGCCTTCAAAGCGCAACAGCTGATCGCGATAGTGGTTGTACTGCCTCTTGCGGGCTGTAAGCTCGGCTGTAAGCTCGGCTGTAAGCTCGGCGAAGGCGTCCAGTATGCGGACGATCTCGGCCTGAATTTCGAGCGACTTTTGTGGTCTAGCTGGGCAGGGAATGGGTATCTCTATCTTCGCCATATCTGTGGCGGATACGTCAATCACCTTGGCACCCTTCGCGTATCTTCGCTTTTCGGCCGCAAAGTGCGCTGTCTGCGTGAGGTACGCAAAGTACTTTCCCAGAATGCAATCGCCAGGCCGAAACACGGTTGCATGTCCACCGGTCACTGCTTGGCGTTCACCGAGATACACGAGAGCCTTGCCTACATCGTCGAGGTTTTCGCTGGTGTTCGTAATCACCACGTCGCCCGTGTTTACCTTTCTTAGCTGCTTTGCAAGCTCAGGTGAAACAAACGATTTGGTGCTTCTTGTAGACAGGCCGTAGTAGGTGTAGATCTGGCCATAGTGAATGGCAGGGACGCCGGACTCAGTGAAATCCGTCTTCTGCAAACCGTTGCCGCGAACCAGTTCGCCAAGCGAGCCCAGGGGCTTCCACTCCACCGAAGCACCATCCAGCAGCTTCTTCAGGAAGCTCACGACACTCACGCCTCCAACTCCTGCCCTTCGATCTCGGCCACGATGGCGTCAATTTCTCTACGAAGCTGGTCGATTCGGGTGGCCGTGGCTTTTAGTTTGGCATTGAGCCGCGCAATGTCCACCACTTCGCGGTTGTCCTTCGCGTCAACGTAGCTACTGACCGATAAGTTGTAGTCATTGGCAGCCACTGTCTCAAATGACACCGACTTGGCGAAATGCTCCACGTTCGCCTTGCTGTCGAACACCGCCATGATCCGGTCGATGTGATCGTCCATCAGCACGTTGTTGTTAACTTCTTTCTTGAACAACCCACTCGCGTCTATGAACTGGGTACTGGTATCGCGCTTGTGCTTGGACAGCACCAGGATATTCACCGCGATCGTGGTGCCGTAGAACAAGTTGGAGGGCAGCGCGATCACCGATTCCACATAGTTGTTGTCCACCAGGTATTGGCGGATCTTTTGCTCGGCACCGCTGCGGTAGAATACGCCAGGGAAGCAGACGATGGCCGCGCGGCCCTTGCTGGAGAGGTAGCTCAGCGAGTGCAGCACGAAGGCAAAGTCGGCCTTGGACTTGGGCGCCAGCACGCCGGCCGGGGCAAAGCGATCGTCGTTGATCAGCGTGGGGTCGTCCGAGCCCTTCCACTTCACCGAGTAGGGCGGGTTGGATACGATGGCGTCGAAAGGCCTCTCGTCGCCAAAATTGGGTTCGATGAGGGTGTCGCCCAGCTGGATGTTGAACTTGTCGTAGTTGACGTTGTGCAGGAACATGTTCATCCGCGCCAGGTTGTAGGTGGTGTGGTTGAGTTCCTGCCCGAAGAAGCCTTCTTCGATGATGTGCTGGTCGAAGTGCTTCTTTGCCTGCAGCAGCAGCGAGCCGGAGCCGCAGGCAGGGTCGTAGATCTTGTTGATGCTGGTCTGCCGGTGCATGGCCAATTGGGCGATCAGCTTGGAGACCTGCTGCGGGGTGAAGAACTCGCCGCCCGACTTCCCGGCGTTGGCGGCGTAGTTGGAGATGAGGAACTCGTAGGCGTCGCCGAACAGGTCGATGTGGCTTTCGTCGAAAGTGCCAAAGTCCAGGCCGGCCACGCCCTTGAGCACGGCGGCCAGGCGCGCGTTCTTGTCCTTGACGGTGTTGCCCAGGCGGTTGCTGGTGGTGTCGAAGTCGGCGAACAGGCCCTTGATGTCGTGCTCGGACGGGTAGCCGCTGGCCGAGCTTTCGATCGCGGCGAAGATGCGGGCCAGGTCGGTGTTCAGGCTTTCGTTGTTTTGCGCCTTAGCGGTCACGTTGACGAACAGCTGGCTTGGGTAGATGAAGTAGCCCTTTGTCTTGACGGCGTCGTCCTTGATGTTTGTGGTGATGACGCTGTCGGCCAGGTTCGCGTACTGGATATTGTCGTCGCCGGCCTCGATGTAGCTCGCGAAGTTCTCGCTGATGAAGCGATAGAAGAGTGTGCCGAGGACGTATTGCTTGAAGTCCCATCCATCGACCGCGCCACGCACGTCGTTGGCGATCTGCCAGATCTGGCGTTGCAAGGCGGCGCGTTGTTGTGCGCTTGTCATTCGATAGTTCCTGTTTCCACTGGCAGATGACCCGTGCTCTGGCTCAACGGGAAGATTCGAGCCAAGGAGAATCTGTTGCGGCGACAATGGGTTGGCCGGGATTTCAGCCGGGTTGGCGCATGGCTTTGGCGCAAACTTCGCGGATAGCTGGCGTCCTGAGCCAAGTCAAGGTCGACGATAGCGTGTGCCGCTGCGCACTCCCTCCTGATGCAACGTGCGTTCTCTGACACGGCGCGCAGCGACTTCTTGTCGAGCAATTGCCCTTCCCGGGTCATGGTTGAGGACCGCGCGGCTGGGCGTCCAGCCAGCGATCGAACTCGCTGCGCGTGATGCGCCACTGGCCGCGGATCTTGAAAGCCGGAATCTCTCCCGACTGGGCCATCGTGTAGACGGTCTTTTCGGCGAGCTTGAGCAATGCGGCGGCTTCCTTGATGGTCAAGACCTCGTCTGCCATGGCGGTTCGCTGTCCTGAGCTTGGGATACTCACGGTATCAGATTCCAATCAATTCCAGCATATGCCATGGCAATGGGCCTGGCACCAGGGTCTTTGAGGCACTTGGCCAGGCAGAGTTGCGGGGCGGCAGCATCGGAAGCACCTGGGCAAGGTGGCCGTGCCTATCATCGACTTCTCGGATTCTTGGCACCCGCCGTTGATGCACACGAGTGGCAACGGACAGCCGGGGTATCGCACGATGCTGTATCACCTGCGACGGCGCGCGAAGCTCCAGGCTTGCTCGCCTGAGGCAGGCAACACGGCTCTTTCTAGCGTAATCGGGCATCTCGTTAGGCGAGTGGGCGTTGGCCTGGATCACAAGGCTGCGCCAGGCCATTGCCCCATTCGTACATCGGTGCACGGCACATGAACTGCCGGAACCCCAGATGTCACACAACCGTTGGAGCGCTCACCACGGGCGGCGAGGCCCGGTGGGTCCCAAGTCAAACAATTTGATGAGCCAGTTCAACTGATCGTGTTCCGGAGGAAAGGTCCGAAGGACCTGATCGTCTTCCATCATCTGCAGGGTCCGGCGGCCGCCCGTACGCATGATTTCCGAGTAGACATTGAACGTCGTGACCGGCCAGGAATCCTGGATGGCCGGCCCTGACGAGGCAGCTTGCCAGGCAGCCAGGTCAGCGACGGGCGTAGTCGCTGCCCAAATAGTCAGGCTCCCCTTGTGCTCACCGACGGCGTAAAGATTCCACAGCGCTTCCGGCCGCCGGAAGTACACGTCAAGGATCGCGGCGAGGATACGCTCATCGTTGTCCTCGTCCCATCGGACAGCGAAGCGTCGCTCGTGAAGCGCGGGCTCGGAGCCCTGCTCGATATTGATCGGCAACGAGTAGATGGTCCACGGCAAAGCGGGCCGCAGATCGTGGGTGACACGCATTGGATACATGAGACTTTCCTTCGGCCCTTTCGAGGCCAACGATTTCACGGCTTTCGGCCGGGCTGCACTGGGATCAGCTACAGCGCGGTCAGTTGACCATACGAGGCGGGATTTTTCAAATTGGTGAGATCAGCAACGATCCCGCCGCATGGCCCCGGACATCGACTGATTCGAAATCAGCGGGGCGCGCAATGCCTGCGCGATCGCGTTACACGGTCCGCGAGCCACTGCTGAATTTCGTCCTCGATCCAACCGACCGCCCGCGCTCCTATCTTGACGCGACGCGGAAACTGGCTCGTGGCCTCAAGCTGGTAGACCATCGATCGACCGAGGCCGGTGGCACGGCAGACAGCAGGCAAGTGAAGAATTTGAGTGGACCGTGGACCTGAAGTTGAAAGGCTATCCATCGACGACCTCAATGCGCACGTGTGGTGCCGGTCGCTTCGGGATCGAGTTGTCGCCGGGTAAGACTATTCCATGTTGATTTACAGTTGTCGCCAGTAGGATCGGGGGCAAAACTGGCAAATACCTCTTGGCACCGCCGATTGTGATTGCCTGCGAGAGCCGCGCACTGAGCTGGCCACTTGCAGGCTGCCTAGGGTTTTGCCTTGTTTTGGGGGTAGGTGCAGGATAGGCCCGTGGCCGCTGTTGTTAAACAACGCGGGCCATGACGTCCGATCAGATCATTGGCGCGCGCGTTTCGTCCGACACAAAGGCGCGACTACGGACGCTCGCCATCAAGCGCGGGCTCAGTGATTCCGCGCTGCTGAAGGACCTGCTCGAGCTCACCCTCGGCGGCATCGGCACGCTTGGTCCCGATGACGCCGACCAGACCAGCAGGCCAAGTCGTCGTGCACGCCTGTACGTCCGGGTACGACCTGATGATCAGCTTCTGCTCGCGGAACGTGCCGCAGCCCGCCGCATGGCTCCCGCCACGTATGTCTCGGTGGTGGTCCGGTCGCACCTGCGCGCTCTCTCTCCCCTGCCGGCGGACGAAATGCGCTCGCTCAATCGCGTCGTCGCCGAGCTGGGAGGCATCGGGCGCAACCTGAATCAGATCGCCCGGGTGACGCACCAGGCCGACCCTGCGGCTGACCTGCGGGACGTCCATGTCATGGCCATGATCCGGGTGTGCAGTGCGCTGCGGGATCACGTAAAGGCGCTGCTCAAGGCGAATGCGCTGAGCTGGAAGGTGGGACATGCGGATCCGCGCTTCTGAGGATCCGCTGTTCGAGCCTATCAGCTACGGTCGACACGGGCCGGGGCGGCGTGACCGCCTGTCTCCGGCGCAAATCGAACAGATCGTGCGCACGGTGTCCCGCACGCCGGAGGTCATGGTCAAGGTGCTGCCGTCGGCGGCGAATTCGGCTTCCGCGGTGCGCAAGCATCTCGCGTACGTCGCCAGGAACGGTGAGGTCCAGTTGGAGACCGACGACGGCCGGCAGTTTAGAGACCGTGAGGCCGCCGCGGACCTGATCGAGGACTGGGACCTCGACCTGGCGGAATGTCAGGCGGGCGCTGGCCGACCACTGGGGCGCCCGACACCGAAGCTCGTGCACAAGCTCGTTTTCTCGATGCCGGCCGGCACCCCGGCGGACAAGGTACTGGTGGCGACGCGGGCGCTCTGCCGCGAACAGTGGGCGCTCAAGCACCGCTACGCGATGGCGCTGCACACCGACGAGCCGCATCCGCACGTCCATGTGATCGTCAAGGCGGTCAGCGAGCAGGGTGAGCGCCTGGACATCCGCAAGGCGACCGTCCGTGGCTGGCGCGAGGCATTCGCCGGGTACCTGCGACGGGTCGGCGTCCCCGCCAATGCGACACCCCGGGTCGTGCGCGGCGAGACGCGCCCGCGGAAATCGGACGCCGTCTTTCGCGCTGCCCTGCCCTGCGCCTCGACGCACATGCGCGCGCGCATCGAGAAGGCGGCGGCCGCCGGTGGCGTCCCGGATCGCCCGGAGGCTCTGGCCATCCGGCAGGTGCGCGAAACGCGGCGTGTGCTGGAGCGTGGCTGGCTCGCCGTGAGCGATGCCCTGAGCAACCACGGGGAGACCCGGCATGCCGACCTGACGCAGCGCTTCGTGCGAACCCTGCCGCCGGCGAGGACGGAGCGGGAGTGGCTCATGGCGGAGCAGGTCGAGAGGGCCCAAGATCGAGAGAGTACCCGGTGACCAGGGGTCTGATTCGGAACGTCTCTCTCGTTTCTCGAAACGCGAAAGTGGCTGGCCGGATGCGCAGCAACGCGGCGGCGTTCGTTACCGTGTGCACTCGGACCCGATAGGGCAGCGCGGTCAAACTCCGGATCGGCACCGGGAGACCCGGATCTACTGTGCAGTAAATCTGGGTCCAGGACCGAATCTTCCTCAGGACAGAGGGTTTCCGTAGGTGGCCGCGCCAGGCGAAGCAGCGAGACTTCGGAATCTGCAGGGCGTCAGGATTGCTCGCTGCTTTAGGTTGGCCGCTGAACGTGAAATAGGGCCGGTCGCTATTTCAGGTTGCGGCCAGCCACGCCACCCGATCAAGGCCGGTAATCTGAAGCACTTCGGATCCGGGGCAGCGGCCTCACTTCCGAAGGCGGTCCGCACGAATCCAGTCGCGGTCTGTCGGCCGCTTGAGTTCCAACACGACCCACGCGTTGTTGGAAGTATTGCCGCGCATGGCACGCGCCAACTGAGACATGGAGGCGTACTTCCGGCCCTCCCAGAGGATCTCGCCGGCAGCGACTTCTGCGATCGGATACTTGCCGAAATACTTGGTTCGGATCTGTGTCCCGTGCGGAAGGAACAGGGCATCCCACTGCACGCCATTCTCGCGTGCGTCTTCCTGCTTGCCAGCGAAGTCGTCTTCCGTGCGGTCGAGAAAGTCCTGGAGGACGTGCTCGAGTACGGATGACACGCCGGTCGGGTATCGCCTCACCAGTTGCGCGTAGAGATCGTGCGGCAGCGGCACGGCGACAAAGGAATCCAGTGAGAACTGCATGCGACGCTCCGGGGTGGCCTGGTAACTATAATAGCCCTATATAGCGCTATCGCAAGGATGAGCTGGCGCGGTGTACGGGTCCTATGACTTGCAAAGCCGCGCACAAATATGCGATTTGTTCAAAAATAAATAGTATTTCCGAGTAGAATGCGCGAAAAGTAGATTTAGTTTAATCGCGGAGCCGAAATGCTAGTTGAATTCAGCACTCGAAATTTCCGCTCTCTGCGCGATGAGCAGACGCTCAGCCTGCTTTCGAATGCGGATCGCTCCCACCTGGAAACTCACACCCTTGATACGGGCATCCGGAGCGTCCCGCGGCTGAATCGATCGAGCGTCATTTACGGTGCCAACGCGAGCGGCAAGAGCAACCTGATCTTCGCGCTCGTGACCATGCGCAACCTGGTGCTGCACTCGACCTCGATGCTGGACGCCGCG
>DAIAZB010000545.1 GCA_027443745.1 Thiomonas sp.
CCCATCCATGGCACACAATGACTTCGGGTCTGCCCTGATCCTGCTGTTGCTGATCCTCGATCCGTTCGGCAACCTGCCGTTCTTCATCGCCATCATGCGGCAGTTGCCGAAGCAGCGCCGGCTGCCCGTGGCGCTGCGCGAAATCGGTATCGCCTACGTGGTGTTGCTGGCTTTCATGTGGGGCGGGCAGGGGTTCTTGCGCATCATGGGCCTGAGCCAGCCGGCGCTGGAAGTGGCCGGCGGCGTCATTCTGCTGCTGGTCGCCATCAAGATGATCTTTTCCAGCACGTCCGAAATTTTTGGTGGAACCGACGGCAAGGAGCCGATGGTTTTCCCGCTGGCCGTGCCCTTGCTGGCGGGGCCCTCGGCGCTGGCCACGGTGCTGCTGCTGACCTCACGCCAACCAGGGCAAATGTGGACCTGGGTGGCCGCGCTGACCGCTGCCATCGTCGTCACCGGTGGCCTGCTGCTGATGGCCGAGACCCTGCTGAAATGGGTGGGCGACTCGGTCATGCGTGCCGGCGAAAAGCTCATGGGGCTGATCCTTACCGCCATCGCCGTCAATATGCTGCTGGGCGGGCTGCGCACCTACTTTCTGCATTGACCCTGAACCGCAATGTTCGCCAGGGCCCTTGTCCGGACGCCGCGCATCAGCCACACCCTACCAGGCGCCTGCGCCTTGACTCGCCTCCACTGAGCGCCATCGACGCGCGTTTCAGGTGTCTGCCCAGGCGCGCTGCATCCAGCCGCGCAAGCGCGCCGCAAACTGGTTCAGCGCCAGCCCCGTCAGCACCAGCACCCCGGCGACGAGCTTCCAGGGCTGCATGCCTTCATGCAGCACCAGCGAGCCCGACACCATGCCGGCCACGGGAACGAGCAAGGCAAACGGCGCGACCTGCGAGGCCGGATACCGCCGCATCAACATCGACCAGATGCCGAAGCCGAACAGCGTGTTCGGGTAGGACTGGAACAACACCGTGATCCACGACATGGTGTTCATCGCCAGCAGCGCCGCCCACATCGCATGTGGCCCTTCCACCAGAGCCGAAATGACAAACAACGGCGGCACCGCAACCAGGCTGCCCCAAACCACCAGCGACATCGGGTTCACCACCTTCATGCGCTTGGTCAGCACATTTGCCACGGCCCACGAGCAAGCAGCGCCCACCACCAGCAGCAGTCCGATGAAGGTGGACGGTGTGTCCAGATGCCAGGCCACCACTCCCATGCCCAGCAGCGCAATGCCGGCGCCGGACAACTGCGTGAAGCGCGCATGCTCGCCCAGCAGCCACCATGCCATCCCGATGGTGAAAAACGCCTGCAATTGAATGACCAGCGACGACAACCCAGCCGGCATGCCCAGCTTCATGCCCACGAACAACAAGCCGAACTGCACCGCAAACTGCGCCAGCCCCCAACCGACCAGCAATTGCCACGGCACCGTCGGGCGGGGAACGAAGAACACCAAGGGCAATGCGGCGAAGGTGAAGCGCAGCGCAGTGAAAAACAGCGGCGGCATGCCCTGCAACCCGATCTTGATCACCACGAAGTTGAAGCCCCAGATCGTGACCGTGAGCAGGGCGAGAAGGATATGGCGCAGGCGCATGGGAGCGGATTGAGAAAATGGGGATATCCATCGTAGTCCGAGGCACTGCTGCACGTACGCGCTGCGTGAGACGGAGGCCTTGCGCCGGTTCGACAAGGCTTGCCGACCTGGTCCAACGTCAACTGAAGAGTGAGGTCGAGGCCGATTGCCCGGCAGTCGCTGAGCTCGATTGGCAGAGACGCCAACCGAGCTGCCGAGCGTTATCTCTCGACTTCAAGCCGGTCGAGTTCCGCGAGCGTGAAACCGGCCTCCAGACGCGCCTCGCGATTGAACGGCGGCTTCATGCGCGGCGCACCGAAGCGGGCGGCGAGTTCGTCATGTGCGGTGATCGGGTCGAGGTTCGCACGCTCGCAAGCCCAGTGGTACCAGCGGTTGCCGATGGCGACATGGCCGATCTCGTCGGCCAGGATGCGATCGAGAATCGCCGCGCCGCGTTGATCGCCAGCGGCAGCGAGCTTGGCGCGGATGCCGGGGTTCACGTCCAGGCCGCGCGCTTCCAGGGTGCGTGGCACCAGGGCCATGCGGGCGAGGAGGTCGGACGCGGTTTTTTCCGCCATATCCCACAGGCCGTTGTGGGCGGCAAAGTCGCCGTAGTCGTGGCCGATGCTGCGCAAGTGCTGGCGCAGCAGGGTGAAGTGCTCGGCCTCTTCGGCGGCCACGCCCAGCCAGTCGCGGTAATAGTCTTGTGGCAGATGGGCGAAACGCCACGCGGCATCGAGCGCGAGGTTGATGGCATTGAACTCGATGTGGGTGATGGCGTGGAGCAGCGTGGCGCGGCCGAGCGGGTGGCAGGCGTTGCGCCGGGGCACTTGCTGTGCAGGCATCAACTCCGGTCGGGAGGGCCGGCCGGGGAGGGCGCTCGACGGCAAGGACTGTAAAACCCCGGACGGGTCAAGCGCCAAGCGTCCGGTTTGCAAGGCATCACGCAAGGCCAGCGCCAAGGCGACTTTGCGCGTCGGGTCAGGCTCCGTCAGCGCGGCGAGGGCGCCGCCGCGGGCGCAGCGGGTGCTCGTGGCCTGGGTGTGCGTCGCGTTCACGGATGGTGCCGTGCTGCTCACTGGATTTTCTTCAGCACCGTCATGGCCGAGGCGATGAGCCCTGCGGCCTGGCTCATGTCATTGGGAACCACGAGGGTGGTGCTGGCCTTGGCGACGTTGGCGTAGGCCTCCAAACCTTGTTGTGCCACCTTGAGCTGCACGGCTTCGATGCCACCGGGTTTGCCGATGGCGGCGGCCACCACTTCCAGCGCGTGGGCGGTGGCGTTGGCCACAGCTTCGATGGCGGCCGCTTCACCCTGGGCGCGGTTGATGGCGGCCTGGCGTTCTCCCTCAGAGCGTTCGATGAAGGCCTGGCGCTCGCCCTCGGCCTGATTGATCTGCTGCTGCCGCGCGCCTTCGGAGGTGGCGATGACGGCGCGCTTTTCACGTTCGGCGGTGATCTGGCGCTGCATCGCGTGCAGGATTTCACCGGGCGGCGTCAGGTCCTTGATTTCGTAGCGCAGCACCTTCACACCCCAGTTCATGGCGGCGTCGTCGAGCGCCGACACCACGCTGTGGTTGATGAAATCGCGTTCCTCGAACGTCTTGTCGAGCTCGAGCTTGCCGATGACCGAGCGCAGCGTGGTCTGCGCCAGTTGCGAAATGGCCAGCACGTAGTTGGACGAGCCGTAGCTGGCACGCATGGGGTCGGTCACTTGGAAATAGAGAATGCCATCGACCGTGAGTTGGGTGTTGTCACGGGTGATACAGATCTGGCTGGCGATGTCCAGCGGCACTTCTTTCTGCATGTGCTTGTAGGCGACGCGGTCGATGAAGGGGACGATGAAGCTCAGACCCGGCGCCAGGGTGCGGTCGTATTTTCCCAGGCGCTCCACCACCCAGGCATGCTGTTGCGGCACCACCTTCACGCCCCGCGAAACGATGATGATGGCGATGATGACCAGGATGATGGCCAGTTCCATGACAGCTCTCCAGTTGTTGGGCGATGGGTGCAGTGCGTTTGCCAGCGAGCTGCGGAAGTCGAAAGTCGGGCCCGAGGGCAATGTCGCGACGAGAACGGCAAGGTTCGAGATCAGCCCGGATGCGTGCCGGATTGTGCCTGCGCAGTGTTGGCGCTGTCAGTCGACTGCGGTTCCAGCACCAGGGTATTGCCGTCCATGGCCTGGATGCGGTACTGCCCCGGCAGCGCTGCGCCATGGCCGCCAAAGCGGGCGGTCCAGTCGCTGCCGCGGTAACGCACGCGGGCTTCGCCGTTGGCATCCCAAGTGCCGACCTGCACGATGGAACCGATATCGAGGTTGATGTCGCGGTTGGCCTGTGGCGCCGTCTTGACGCGCCTGTTGCGCATGGTGTAAAGCACGGCGATCAAGCCCGCGCCGACCACGGCTGCGGCCACCCATTGCCAGGTGACGCCAAGGCCCAGGTGTGCCGCCAGGGCCCCGGCCGTGGCGCCAACAGCCAGCATCAGCAAATAAAAACTGCCGCTGGCGAGTTCCAGCGCAACCAGCACAGCGGCGATGATCCACCATTGAACGGGGGTGCTCATCATGACGGTCTCCCGTGGTTTTGATTTGTCACAGCACGATTTTTCTACACTTCGCGCTTCACCTGGGGCGTAAGCCTATCTCTCACCGGAGCTCATCATGCGCTTTCGTTTCCCCATCGTCATCATCGACGAGGACTTTCGCTCCGAAAACAACTCGGGTCTAGGCATTCGCGCGCTGGCGCAGGCCATCGAGGCCGAGGGCATCGAGGTGCTGGGCGTGACCAGCTTCGGCGATCTGTCCAGCTTTGCCCAGCAGCAGTCGCGCGCCAGCGCCTTCATCCTGTCCATCGACGATGAGGAGTTCGCCGCTGTCGAGGTCAATGCCGAAGCCCCGGTGTTGCAGACCTTGCGCAAATTCATCGAGGAAATTCGCTTTCGCAACGCGGAAATCCCCATCTACCTCTACGGCGAAACCCGCACTTCGCGGCACATTCCCAACGACATCCTGCGCGAACTGCATGGTTTCATCCATATGTTCGAGGACACGCCGGAGTTTGTCGCGCGCCACATCATTCGCGAATCCAAGGCTTATCTGGATTCTCTGGCGCCGCCGTTTTTTCGCGCCCTGGTGGGCTACGCGGCCGACGGCTCCTACTCCTGGCATTGTCCCGGCCATTCCGGTGGCGTCGCTTTCCTGAAGAGTCCGGTGGGGCAGATGTTCCACCAGTTCTTCGGTGAAAACCTGTTGCGTGCCGATGTTTGCAACTCGGTGGATGAACTCGGCCAGTTGCTCGATCACACCGGCCCCGTGGCTGCGTCGGAACGCAATGCCGCGCGCATTTTCCATGCCGACCATCTGTTCTTCGTCACCAACGGCACCTCCACCTCGAACAAGATGGTGTGGCATTCCACCGTGGCGCCCGGCGATGTGGTGGTGGTGGACCGCAACTGCCACAAGAGCGTGCTGCACGCCATCATCATGACGGGCGCGCTGCCGGTCTTCCTCACGCCGACGCGCAACCATTACGGCATCATCGGCCCGATTCCGAAGGACGAATTCAAGCCCGAGAACATCGAGCGCAAGATTGCCGCCAACCCGCTGACGGCGCATCTGTCGGGCAAGGTCAAACCGCGGGTGTTGACCATCACGCAGTCGACCTACGATGGCGTGATCTACAACGTCGACACCATCAAGCAGATGCTCGATGGCTACATCGACACCCTGCATTTCGACGAGGCCTGGCTGCCGCACGCCACATTCCATCCGTTCTACACCGGCATGCACGCCATCGGCTTCGGCCGGCGGCGGACCAAAGAGGCCATGGTGTTCTCCACCCAGTCCACGCACAAACTTCTGGCGGGGCTGAGCCAGGCATCGCAAATTCTGGTGCAGGACTCCGAGACCCGCAGTCTGGATCGCCCGCGTTTCAACGAGGCCTACCTGATGCACAGCTCGACCTCGCCGCAATATGCCATCATCGCCTCGTGCGACGTGGCCGCGGCGATGATGGAGCCGCCGGGCGGCACAGCGCTGGTGGCGGAGAGCATTCTGGAGGCGCTGAACTTCCGCCGCGCCATGCGCAAGGTCGACGAGGAGTTCGGCCACGACTGGTGGTTCAAGGTCTGGGGACCCGACGAATTGGCGCCGGAAGACATCGGCGCGCGCGAAGACTGGTTGCTCGGACCGCAGGCCCAGTGGCATGGATTTGGCGAACTGGCGCCAGGCTTCAACATGCTCGACCCGATCAAGGCGACAGTCATCACCCCTGGCCTCGACCTGCACGGCAGCTTCAGCGAAACCGGCATTCCGGCAGCCATCGTCACCAAATTCCTCGCCGAACACGGTGTCATCGTGGAGAAGACAGGGCTCTACAGTTTTTTCATCATGTTCACGATTGGCATCACCAAAGGTCGCTGGAACACCCTGGTGACCGCGCTGCAGCAATTTAAGGACGACTACGACCGCAACCAGCCGTTATGGCGCATCCTGCCGGAATTCGTCGCCAAGTATCCGGTCTACGAACGCGTGGGCCTGCGGGAGCTGTGTCAGCGCATCCACACCGCCTACCAGGCCAGCGACGTCGCCCGGCTCACCACCGAGATGTATCTGTCTGACCTGCAGCCTGCCATGACGCCCACCGAGGCCTATGCCAGGATGGCACACCGCGATATCGAACGCGTGGGGATTGACGATCTGGAAGGGCGGATCACCACGGCCCTGCTCACACCCTACCCACCAGGCATTCCACTGCTGATCCCAGGCGAGCGCTTCAACCGCAAGATCGTGCAATACCTGCAGTTCGCACGCGATTTCAACCGCCAGTTCCCGGGCTTCGCCACCGACATCCACGGTCTGGTGGAGGAAGACGGGCCGAGCGGCAAGCGCTATTGCATCGACTGCGTTCGGGGAAGCGCGTAAGCGCGTCTCCACGCGCGTCGGGAAAACATGGGGATGCTCAGCGTTGTTGCTGCTGGTACTGCTGCCGCAGCCGTTGCTGCTCCTCAGGCGGCAGCCTCTGGTAGCGCTGTTGCTCCTGCAGAATGCGCTGGCGGCGCTCGGGTGGAAGTCGCTCCCATTGCTGCATGCGCTGGTTCCATTGCGGCCCGCGCTCCTCACCCTGGCGCTCCCTGTTCGCCATGGCTGGCGCAGCGGCGGTCAGCCCGATCAACGCCAGGGCGAACCCGAGGAGGCGACGCGAGAATCGCGCTTGCATGGTGCTTCCCGAATCAGGCGGGATTGGCATGGCGCGCATCCTGCATGGCCTGGGGATGGGCGGCCAGCCACTCATAGAAATCCATATGCTGCACGGCGTCGGCAGTTTGTGCGTTCAGCATGACGGGCTGCAAGGGTGTTTGCGTGTGGCTGGACAGGAGAGGCAGCGCAGTCAGAGTGAAGACCGCCAGAGACGCTGTGACGAAGCCCGCGGCCATCACCCGCGGCCAGCGCAAGCGCCGTGCTGGCCTGGCCTGGGCGCGCCGCGTCGCCAACTGGGGCAAGGGCGCAAGCCCGGCTGCCAACCGCGCACCGAACTCAGCCTCGGCAGCCAGCGATTCGTTGGACCGCAAAGCCTCCTGCACGATACGCGATTGCTCGGCATCGAGCAGGCCAGCGCGCCAGCGGTCGATTTCGGCCGTTGTGATGGATGTGTTGGTGTTCATGGCGTCACCGTTCACGATGAAATTCCCCCAGTTAATGGATTATCACTCTGCAGCACATGGCGCAGGTGGGTCAGGGCGCGCAAGTGATGGGTTTTCACACTGCCCTCGCTCACGTGCATGGCCTTTGCCGTATCGGCAATCGACAGGCCTTCCATCTCGCGCAACATGAACGCCTCGCGTTGGCGCGCGCTGAGTTTGCCGATGGCGTCGGCGATCCGTCCTGCAAGCTGCAGGTTGCCGAGTTGGTGATCAGGGCCCGGGCCTGGGTCGGCCAGGCTTTCCCAGGGTGCCGGTGCGCCTTCGTCCTCGTCGTCGCCGGCAAAGAAAAAATCGAACACTTTCTCGATTTTCTTGCGCCGGTGCCAGTCGGTGATGCGGTTGCGCAGAATGCTGTAGAACAGCGGCGCCCACTCCTCGGCAGGCTTGTCGCGGTAATTGCTCACCAGTTTGGCCAAACTGTCTTGCACCAGGTCGGCGGCCAAATGCGAATTGCCCGCGGTTTCCAGCAGCGCCAGACGCAGCGCGCGCGGACGTACCTCCAGACAAAAGCGGTCGAGAGCAGGATCCTGGCTCACGTCGTCAAGCGTAAGTGTGAATGCATGTGACATAGCATAGTGCGCGGTGGCGGCGGGCGATTCAACGCGGTTTCCTCGCTGCAACAACGCGAAACGGGCGGCTTTTCAGGACAGCATCAGCAAGTTTTTTTGTAACAGTTTTCCGGCGCCGGATCGAAACCCCTCGCTTGCCCGCCCTCCCTAGAATGGGCATTCACTCTGACTTGCCGCCGTGAATCCCCTGCTCAGCCGACTTCAGCCCTATCCGTTCGAAAAACTGCGTGCCTTGACGGCGGGCGTGCGCCCCAACCCCGCCTACACAGCCATCAGTCTCGGTATCGGCGAGCCTCGGCATCCAACACCAGACCTCATCAAGCGCGCCCTGATCAATCACCTGGACGGTTTATCCCACTATCCGCCGACAGCCGGTAGTGTGGAATTGCGCCAGGTTTGCGCGGCCTGGGCCGGCCGGAGATACGGCGTGACGCTGGACGCGGTGACACAGGTGCTTCCGGTGAACGGTTCGCGTGAGGCGCTGTTTGCCTTGGCACAGGTCGTGGTGGATCCAACGCGGGCGCATGCCACGGTGGTCAGCCCCAACCCCTTCTATCAAATTTACGAGGGCGCGGCCCTGCTGGCCGGAGCACAATGCCATTTCGCCCCGGTCGACGCCGCGCGCAATTTCGCCGTGGACTGGGAGGCCGTGCCCGAGCACGTCTGGCAGCGCACCCAGTTGCTGTATGTCTGCTCTCCCGGCAACCCGACAGGGGCCGTGATGCCGCTTGCGGAGTGGGCGCGGTTGTTCGAGCTCTCCGACCGCCACGGCTTCGTCATCGCCAGCGACGAGTGCTACTCCGAGATCTGGTTCGGCGACGCGCCGCCGCTGGGCGGGCTGGAGGCGGCAGTGCAACTGGGTCGTGGCGATTTTCGGCGCCTCGTGATGTTCACCTCCCTATCCAAGCGCTCCAACGTGCCTGGGCTGCGCTCGGGTTTCGTCGCCGGCGATGCGGACGTTCTCAAGGCCTTTCTGCAATACCGCACCTACCACGGCAGCGCCATGGGGCCGGCGGTGCAGGCGGCCAGCATCGCCGCATGGAACGACGAGGCGCATGTGCAGGCTAACCGATCCTTGTATCGCGACAAGTTCGCCCGTGTTTTACCCATCCTGCAATCAGCGCTGGATGTGCGCCAACCTGACGCCGGTTTCTACCTGTGGGCCAAGACACCGAACGATGATGTCGCGTTCGCGAGCGGCTTGCTCGAAAACTACAATTGCATGGTTTTGCCCGGCAGTCTTCTGGCTCGCGAACAGGGCGGCCACAATCCAGGCCGAGGCCGCATCCGTCTAGCCCTGGTGGCCGAAGCCGACGCCTGCGTCGAAGCCGCCGAGCGGGTCGTCGCCCATGCACGCAGTCTTTGAGTTTCAGTTCGACGCAGACCACCCCAAGCCCTCCACACCATGACCACTCAACTCCAGACCGTTATTGACCAGGCATGGGACAACCGTGCCCAACTGAACCCAGCCACAGCTCCTGCAGAACTGCGCCAGACGGTCGAGCATGTGCTCGACGAACTGAACTCAGGGCGTCTGCGCGTTGCCCAGAAGGTGGAGGGTGAATGGGTGACGCATCAATGGTTGAAAAAGGCCGTGCTGTTGAGTTTTCGCCTCACCGACAACGCCATGATGCGGGCTGGCGATCTGCATTTTTTCGACAAGGTGCAAACCAAGTTCAGCCGCCTGGGTGAAGAGGAGATGCGCGAAACCGGTGTGCGCGTGGTGCCGCCCGCCGTGGCGCGGCACGGCAGCTATCTGGCGCCCGGAGTGGTGCTGATGCCGTCTTACGTCAACATCGGTGCCTATGTGGATAGCGGCACCATGGTCGATACCTGGTCCACGGTCGGCTCATGTGCGCAAATCGGCAAGAACGTGCATTTGTCGGGCGGTGTCGGTATTGGCGGTGTGCTCGAACCGGTGCAGGCCAACCCCACCATCATCGGTGATAACTGTTTCATCGGCGCGCGCTCGGAAGTGGTGGAGGGTGTCGTCGTTGAAGACAACTGCGTCATCTCCATGGGTGTGTACATCGGCAAGTCCACCAAGATCTACGACCGTGCCACCGGCGAAGTCAGTTACGGCCGCATTCCCGAAGGCTCGGTCGTGGTGTCGGGCAATCTGCCGAGCGCCGACGGCAAATACAGCCTGTATTGCGCCGTCATCGTCAAGCGCGTGGATGCCCAGACTCGCGCCAAGACCGCCATCAACGAGTTGCTGCGCGACTGAGTCGCAGGGCCAACCCGGTGTTGGCGCGCACGACCAACCTAGGGGAGAACGACATGTCGACGATGGAACGCCTGTTCAAGCTCATGGCCGAAAAAAAGGCCTCGGACATCTACATCAGCCCGCATGCGCCCATCCTCATACGCATCAGCGGCCAGGCCGTGGCCATCAACCGCCAGGTGCTGACCCCGGAAGACCCGCCCAAGCTGTTGGCCGAGATCGTCGATGCCAAGCGCCAGCGGCAGTTGCATGACGAGGGTGAACTCAACCTCGGACTGGCGCGCACCGGCATCGGCAGCTTCCGCTTGAGTGCCTTCATTCAGCGCGGCAGCGTGGCCATGGTGATTCGCTATATCCCGAGTGACATTCCACCGCTGGAGAGCTTGAATCTGCCCGGGGTGATGGCGGATCTGGTGATGGAAAAACACGGCTTGATCCTGATGGTCGGCTCGACCGGCTCTGGCAAGAGCACGAGCCTCGCGGCCATGCTCGATCACCGCAATGCGCGCATGACCAGTCACATTCTGACGCTGGAAGAGCCGATCGAGTTCCTGTTCAAGAACAAGAAGTCTATCGTCAACCAGCGCGAGATTGGCATCGACGCCAAGAGCCTATCCGTGGGTTTGAAGAACGCGTTGCGCCAGGCACCCGATTGCATCATGATCGGCGAAATCCGTGACACCGAAACCATGACTGCGGCGTTGAACTACGCGCTCTCCGGCCATTTGTGCCTCAGCACCCTGCATGCCAACAACAGCTATCAGGCGCTCAATCGCATCCTTGGCTTCTTCCCGCTCGACATGCGCCCTGCGCTGCTGTCCGATTTGTCCGCTGGCCTCAGGGCTGTTGTATCCCAACGCCTGCTTCGGGCCACAGCCGGAGGCCTGACTCCGGCCGTGGAGGTGATGCTCAATACCACGCTGATCCGCGAACTTATCGCCAAAGGGGATTTTTCGACCATCAAGGACACCATGGAAAAGACCATGGCCGAAGGCTCGCAGACGTTCGAGCAATGCCTGGCGCGCATGGTGGTGGAAGGACAAGTGGGGCGCGAAGAGGCACTGGCCTACGCCGACTCTCCGACCAATTTGATGTGGCGCCTGCAAAACGACTTCTCGAATCGTCCGAGCAGCCAGCCGCCGGCCAACGCCATGCTCGATTCGGATGAACCCTCGTTCCGCGAAATCTCCCTTGATCTCGGTGCCAACTGACCTTGTCTCGCACATGACATCCCCCACCCGCAAGCTCGCCGAAGCCCTGATCGCACGCCATTCCGTCACGCCTGCCGATGGTGGCTGCCAGGACTTGCTGGCGGAGCGCCTGCGTCCGCTTGGGTTCACCTGCGAGGTCATCGAAGCGGGGCCTGATGCATATCGCGTGCGCAACCTTTGGGCGCTGCGCCAGGGGCGTGGCGGGGTGAATGCGCCGGTGCTGGTGTTTGCCGGCCATACCGACGTGGTGCCCACGGGACCGCTGGAACAGTGGCACAGCGACCCCTTCACGCCCACCGAGCGCGATGGCAAGCTCTATGGCCGCGGTGCCGCCGACATGAAGACCTCGCTTGCGGCGATGGTGGTGGCGGTCGAAGACCTGCTTGCGTCACAGCCGCAGCCGCAGGGCTCGATGGCATTCCTGCTCACCAGTGATGAGGAAGGCCCGGCGCGCGACGGCACGGTGCGCGTGTGCGAGGCTTTGCAACGACGCGGACAACGCCTCGACTGGTGCATCGTTGGCGAACCCACGTCAGTCTCCACCTTGGGTGACATGATCAAGAACGGCCGGCGCGGCTCGCTCTCCGGGCGCCTCTGCGTACATGGCGTGCAGGGGCATATTGCCTACCCGCATCTGGCGCAAAATCCTATCCATCTGGCCGCCCCCGCGCTGGCCGAACTCGCCGCCATGCAGTGGGATGCCGGCAACGATCATTTCCCACCGACCTGTTGGCAAATGTCGAATATTCGCGCCGGCACCGGCGCCACCAACGTCATCCCCGGGGACCTGACGCTGGATTTCAATTTCCGCTTCTCCACCGAAGCCACGCCGCAATCCCTGAAGGACCGCGTGCACGCCCTGCTCGACCGCCACGGCCTGAACTACACGCTGGATTGGACCCTGGGCGGCGAGCCCTTCCTCACCCGACCCGGCAGCTTGTCGGCAGCCCTGCACGCTGCCATTGCGGCGGAAACCGGCCAGCATGCCGAGCTGTCCACAACGGGTGGCACCTCGGATGCGCGCTTCATCGCCAAGATCTGTCCACAAGTGGTCGAGTTTGGACCGCCCAACGCCAGCATCCACCAGATCGACGAGCATGTGGAACTGCGCTTTCTCGATCCGCTGGCCGCCATCTACCGGCGCACCCTCGAGGCTTTGGTGGCGTGAACACAGCGCACCCGGCCACGTCGCGTTTCGGCGCGGTGTGGCAACGTGCAACGCACGAACTCCAGGCCGCCGGTTTGCACTTCGGCCATGGCGTCACCACGGCGGCAGATGAGGCCGCCTGGCTGCTGATCCATGCCTTGGGCTGGCCGCTGGCGGACAGCTTCGCTGCGCTGGACGCCTTGCTGCAGCGCGAAGTTCCGGCCGATGCCCGTGAGCGTTTCGACACCCTTCTTGGCGAGCGCATCGCCACACGCAAACCCGTCGCTTATGTACTCGGAGAAGCCTGGTTGCAGGGCGAGCGCTTTCTCGTCGACGAACGTGTGATCGTGCCGCGTTCCTTCATCGCCGAGCTGCTCTGGGACGGGCTGGATCCCTGGCTGCCCGCGCAACCCCTGCACATTGCCGACATCTGCACCGGTTCCGGTTGTCTCGCCATCCTCGCAGCAAAGCGCTGGCCCGGGGCCCAGGTGCTGGGCAGCGACATCTCGGCGGATGCGCTCGACGTCGCCCGCACCAACGTCGCGCTGCATGCCTTGCAGGGCCGCGTGCAGCTGCTGCAATCCGACCTGTTGAAGGCTTTGCCCGACAGTGAGCCCGGGCTGGACCTGATGTTGTGCAACCCGCCTTACGTCAATGCGCAGAGCATGCGGGCGCTGCCACAGGAATACCGCCACGAACCGGAACTGGCGCTGGCCGGCGGTACCGACGGCATGGATCTGGTGCGCCGCCTGCTGTCCGATGCGTCTTCGCGCCTCGCCCCGGAAGGCATGCTGGTGGTCGAGATCGGCCACGAGCGCGCGCATTTCGAGGTAGCTTTCCCGCGCCTTCCCGTGGTCTGGTTGTCCACCAGTGGCGGCGACGATGCCGTGTTCCTGGTCGAAGCTGCGGCCTTGCGCAGCCCGGCATGATTCGCCTGCAAGCCCTCACCCTGCGCCGCGCCGCCAAAGTGGTGCTGGACAGTGCCGACCTCACCATTCATCCCGGCGAGAAGGTCGGCCTGGTCGGCGCCAATGGCGCCGGCAAATCGTCGCTGTTCGCACTGTTGCTCGGTCAGTTGCACGAAGACGGCGGCAGTCTCGATTTCCCCGCCCACTGGCGTGTGGCCTCCGTCGCGCAGAACGCGCCGGATTCGGATCTGCCGGCGACCGATTTCGTCTGCCAGGCTGATGCCGCCTTGCAGACAGCCAACGCCGCGATGCGCGCTGCCGAAGCCGTGCACGATGGCATGGCCCTGGCTGTAGCCGCCGAGGCGCTCGAACTGGCCGACGGCTACACCGCCACGGCCCGCGCCGAGGCCCTGTTGCTGGGCCTGGGCTTCGCCCCGCATGAACTGCAACAGCCGGTGCGCGATTTCTCCGGCGGCTGGCGCATGCGTCTGGCCCTGGCCCAGGCCTTGTTTCAGCCCAGCGATTGCATGCTGCTGGACGAGCCCACCAACCACCTCGACCTCGACGCCCTGGTGTGGTTGGAGAACTGGCTGTCGCGCTACGTCGGCACCATGATCGTCATCTCCCACGACCGCGAATTTCTCGATGCGGCAACCCGTGTCACCGTACAACTCGAGCATGGAAAATTGCAACGTTTCACGGGCGGGTACACCGACTTCGAGGAGCGCCGCGCCCAGCAGTTGACGCAGCAGTCGCAAGCCTATAACCGGCAGCAGCAAGACATCGCCCATCTCACGCGCTTCGTCGATCGTTTCCGCGCCCAGGCGACCAAGGCAAAACAGGCGCAAAGCCGGCTCAAGGCGCTGGAGCGCATGGAGCGGCTGGCTCCGGTGATGCTGAGCAACCCCCTGCGTTTCGACTTCCTCAAACCCGCACGTCAGCCGCAACAACTGCTGCGGCTGCGCGGGGTGGACTGCGGCTACGCGCCAGACCAGCCCATCTTGCGGGGCGTGGAGCGTGACATCCTTGCCGGCGCGCGCATCGGCGTGCTGGGCGCCAACGGTCAGGGCAAGTCCACCCTGGTCAAAACCCTGGCGGGATTGCTACCGGTGCTGGCCGGCAAGGCACAGCCGGGGGTCGATGTGGTGGTGGGTTACTACGCCCAGCAGGAGATGGACGTGCTGCGCCCGGATGAATCACCCATGCAGCACCTCGCGCGTCTGGCCAAACAGACGCAGCCACAGACCACCACGCAGGACTGGCGCAACTGGCTCGGCCGTTTTCAGTTCAGCGGTGACATGGCCGAGCAGAGCGTGGGCTCGATGTCGGGAGGCGAGAAGGCGCGATTGCTGCTCGCGCTGCTGGTGTGGCAGCGCCCCAATGTGTTGCTGCTCGACGAGCCGACCAACCACCTCGACCTCGCCACACGCGAGGCGCTGACCCTGGCCCTGCAGGAATTCGGTGGCGCCATGCTGCTGGTGTCGCATGACCGCGCCTTGCTGCGTGCCGCCTGCGACGACTACTGGCTGGTCGCCGACGGCTCTGTGCAAACCTTCGAAGGTGATCTCGACGACTACCAGCGTTGGGTGCTGGAGCGTGCACGCGCACGCATGCGTGACCGAGCCATGGCCCCAGACGGGGGTACGAACAGGGCCGGCGCTGCAGCCAGCAGGGGAAGCGTCAGCCCGGCGCAGAACAGGGCTGGCAGCGCGGCACCAGAGCCTGAGTCTGCCCAGGGCACCCGCAAGGACCAGCGTCGTCATGCAGCGCTGTCGCGTCAGCAGCTTGCGCAGCAGGCCAAACCGTTGAAGAGCGAGCAAAGCAGCCTGGAAACCGAGATGCGTGCACTCGAAGCCGAGCAGGCCGGTCTCGAACGCAGCCTGTCGCAAGCGGCGACGCAGGCTGCCGAGCGCGTCGAGCAGGGCAAGCGCCTCAAGCAGGTGGCCGAGCGTCTGGTGCAATGCGAAGAGCGTTGGTTGGACATCGCCCAAGCCATCGAGGCGCTGCAGACCTGAGGCAAGCGGTGCATGCCGCAAACGTGGAGGCTCGATGCGTGCGCCGGTTGAAGCCGCAAACGTCACGACGGCTTGCGTGCCGTGCGCCACAACAGCCAGGCAAAGCTGCCTGCCGCCAAAGCCAGCCCGATCGTGTTCCCCATCCAGAAGCCGGCTGCGCCTTGCAATGCAAGCGGGCTGAACCCCAGGGTGTTGAACGCCAGGACATAGCCTCCGCCCAGACCCACCCCCCATAACGACAGGGCATAGAGCGCGCTTGGCAGCACCGCGATGTGATAGGAGCGCAGTACGAAGGCGCTACACGCCTGTACCGCGTCGAACAACTGGTAGGCGGCAATGAAAAGAAAGAGGTGATCAGCCACGGCCCGCACCGCCTCATCCCGCGTGTACCAGGCGACGATGCTCGCACGCCCGAACCAGACCACGGCCCCCAGGCTCATCGACAGCAGGGCCGCCAGCCCCACGCCACCCCAGGCCGCGCGCCGCGCCGCAGCCCCATGTCCGGCCCCGAGTTGCTGTGCCACCAGGGAGCCGGCGGCGATGGAGACCGACAGCGGCAACATGTACAGCACGGTGGCGAAGTTGGCCGCAATCTGATGCCCCGCCAGTTCGGTGTCACCCATGCGCGCAATGAACAGTGCCATGAACGTGAAGGCCGAAACTTCCACCAGCAGGCTCAGACCGATCGGGCCACCCAGGCGCAATAGCGGACCCTGTTGCGTCCAGGAGGGCCATTCCCAATGTCGTAAGGCCTCGAACGGCCGCAATGCGCGGCTGTGGCGATGTTGCAGTAGCGCAATCCCCAGCAGCGCCCATTGGGTGATGACGGTCGCCAAGGCGCAACCACTTGCGCCGAGCGAGGGGAGGGCGTGCAGCCCCAAGCTGGCGGGTACGAGGAAGATGGTGTTGAGCGCCAGTTTCAGCAGCAGTCCTCCGAGTTGCAGCAGGGTGACGAGCATGGGCCGGGAAATCGCCTGGCTGAGGGCGGTGTGGATGCGAAACATCAAGGCTGCGGGCAGGCCAAGTGCCAGGATTTGCAGATAGCGATCGACTTCGGGATCATGCGACTGCCCTGTCAACGATAGCAGCGGGCCTGGCCACAACAGCACCACCATGCCCACGAGGCACAGTCCGGCAGCCAGCCACAGTCCCTGACGAAAGGCTGAACCGACCTGCCGCGGCGATCCCGCGCCATACGCTCGGCCCAGCGCCGGCAGCAAAGCCTGGGTGACACCGGCAAGCGCGACATACAGGGTGATGTAGATGGCTTGCCCGAGCGACAAGGTCGCCACATTGGCGGTGTTGGCATACCGGCCGAGCATGACCGTATCGGCCACGCCGAAACCGATGATGGCGAGCTGACCCATCAGCACGCCCGCTGTCAGGTGCAGCAGTGGCACGACCGCCTTCATCTGGCGTTCGATCGGCGGCGGTACAGGCGCAAGTGCTCGTCAGGTTCACCAGGGCGGTGCCCACTCCACACCAGCACACCCTGTTCGGCTCGTCGCAGTGTTTGCTGCTCAACCTGCGCGCTGATCGCTGTGGGGGATGTGTCCGAGACTGGACTATTGTGCATGGGCGGTGCAATGAGGACGTAGGCACAGCGACCACCGCGCGAACCGGGAACGAGGGGTGCGTGGCTGAAATAGCCCATCAACGCTTGCTGCGGCAAACTCAACCCGAGGGTTTGCACACAAGATGCAGGCAAGTCCGGCTGGTGTTCGGCGTGTAACCGGCTTGCCAGTTGTTGGCCGAGCTGGCGGTAGGTGCTGGCGTAGTTCAGCACCGGCAGCCAAAGCAATCCCACCAAGACCCACACCAGAGTCACGCCACCGGCGGACAGCACCATGCCTTTCCAAAGCGGATGGCGGTGCCGCCCGGCACGCCACGCCACCACAGCAGCCCAGCCCGTCGTCGCGAAGAGGGCCAACAGGGCGGGAAACCAGGAAAAACGGGCGATGAAGCCTGGTGCAAGGCGGGCGATATTGGCAGCCGGCTTGGCGGGAAATCCAGTGAGCATGGCCAGCCACAAGACCCAGACCACCAGGGCGAGCAGGCTGAAAAACATGAGCGAGAACCAGTCCAGCGCGGCCATGCTGCCACGACGCATCACTGGAAGCGCAAGAGACGCCAGCATTGCCGCCGGGGGCAGAACCAGCACCAGCGTTGCCGCATTGCCGGGGGCCAGCAACGCCGCCAGCGTGGCCAGAACCAGCAGTGCAAGTGGTGCGAGCACATGCCATTCCCCGAGCGATTCGCGCCAACGCCACACCGCCCACGCAGCCAGCGGCCACGCCGGCCAGACGAACCACGCGAAGGTGCCGAGAAAATGTTGAAAAGCTGCCACGCCGGGCCAACGCGCCACGGCTTGTCCATGTAACAACGCCAGAACACCGAACGAGAAAATCGCACTGCAGGCCAGCGCAATGCTGGGGATGGACCACTGTCTGCAGCCACGTCCAGGTGCTCGCTGCGCAGTGACTGCAACGGGGTTGCGATGAATCGCCAGGTCGACCTGGCGTGATGCCAGCTTCAACATGAGCACGGTGATGGTCAGCGTCGTGAGCAGGGCAAGCCAGGGCGCCCCGCTTGCCGCTAGCGAGAGCAAGCCGAGGAGCAGTGCCACCGAAGCCCAAACCACCCGAGTGGGCAAGAGTGAAAGACCCAACACCACCGCGGTGAAGCCAGTGAGCTGCACCAGTTCGGGAATGGTTTCGTGTCCCCGGGCCAGAAGGCCCAGGCAGGCCACGAGGCTGAGTAAGGCACCGTCCGCCATGGCGCGGGCATAACCGCTTCTGGAAATGGACGCCGCAAAGGCTGGCTGGACCGGCTGGGCCGCTTCGCGCTGCGCGAAATGGTAGGCGGCGTACCAGGTTTGCACCAGAACGAGGCCGAGAAGGATCATGAAAGGCAGTCTGCTGGAAGCAATGGTGCCGATCCATGATCCGAGGCCGCGAATACTGGCTGCCCCCAGCCAGTACGGGAGCCAGCCGCCGCCGACTGGCTGGCCATACAGACTGGGCACCAACCAACTCGATTGGCCCTGGGCGATTTGCCACATCACGCCAAAGCTCAGGCCGTCACCTTTCCAGGGATCGCGCCCGATGAAACCCGGCAGCACATAGGCCACGCACAACAGCCACAGTGGCCAGCGCGGCAGTCTGGCGACGGCTTCGGCCGAGACCACGGGACGCGCCGGCGACTTCCCCTGGCCTGGAGTGGTGTTGGGGAAGCTCATGATCCTGGCCAGGAAAGGCGTTCTGGACGATGGTGGTCAACAAAAACGGGCAGCCAGGCCGCCCGTTTCATGAATGCGCAACGCGTCGCCACGCGACCCGTCAGCAGCGTGTCGACGATTTACTTTTTCGCGACGGCTGCAGCGCGCGCGAATTTTTGGCGGAACTTATCGACGCGGCCACCCAGGGCGTCCACGCTCTTTTGTGTGCCGGTGTAGAAAGGGTGCGATTCGGATGAGGTGTCGAGCTTGAACAGGGGCAACTCACGGCCGTCATCCATCTTCACCGTTTCGCGAGTTTGCGCGGTGGAAGGGATGACGAACTTGCTGCCGTTCGATAGGTCGACAAAGCAAACGTCACGGTATGCGGGATGGATTCCAGGTTTCATGGGAGGGTTCCGAAAATGAGGTCAGCCGCAGCGCAGACAGCCGGTGTGGACGCATGCCCGCTGTACTTAACCGAATAGGTGATTATTTCATGAATTCGGTTTCATGCCAAAGCCGATGCTTGCCGCAGACACGAGTCGGCTTGAAACCGGCGGGGAAAACTTCAGCCGCCCCGGCGCATCATGTCGAAGAACTCGGCGTTGTTCTTGGTCTGCTTCATCTTTTCGAGCAGGAATTCCATTGCCTCGATTTCATCCATGGGATAGAGCAGCTTGCGCAGGATCCAGGCCTTTTGCAGGATGTCCGACTTCAGCAGCAGTTCTTCCCGGCGCGTCCCCGAACGGTTGAGCAGGATGGCGGGGTAGACCCGTTTCTCGGCCAGGCGGCGCTCGAGGTGGATTTCCATATTGCCGGTGCCCTTGAACTCCTCGTAGATCACCTCGTCCATACGGCTGCCGGTGTCGGTCAGCGCGGTGCCGATGATGGTCAGCGAGCCGCCCTCCTCGATGTTGCGCGCGGCGCCGAAGAAGCGTTTCGGCCGTTGCAACGCGTTGGCGTCGACGCCACCGGTGAGCACCTTGCCCGAGGCCGGGACCACGGTGTTGTAGGCCCGCGCCAATCGAGTGATGGAGTCCAGCAGGATGACCACATCCTTTTTCAGTTCCACCAGGCGCTTGGCCTTCTCGATCACCATCTCGGCTACTTGGACGTGGCGCAGCGCAGGTTCGTCGAAGGTGGAACTGATGACCTCGCCCTTGACCGAACGCTGCATTTCGGTCACCTCTTCGGGGCGCTCGTCGATCAGCAACACGATGAGCACGGCTTCGGGATGGTTGGCGGTGATGGCGTGGGCGATGGATTGCAGCATCACGGTCTTGCCGCTCTTGGGCGGGGCGACCAGAAGTCCGCGCTGGCCTTTGCCGATGGGGGCGATGATGTCGATGACGCGGCCGATGATGTTCTCCTCGGCCTTGATGTCGCGTTCGAGCTTGAGGTGTTCCGTCGGGAACAGCGGCGTCAAGTTCTCGAACATGAT
>DAIAZB010000546.1 GCA_027443745.1 Thiomonas sp.
CCCAGCGGAGCCAAGGTCTCGGCCAGATTCCAGTCCAACCCTCCGCTGTAGCCGAGGCTCAGGTCAGCTCCTTGCAACGCATCGGGCAACCGGCTCTTGATCGTGCCGAGCTTCATGGTGTTGGAGCGTGGCTCGAACACAGCCAGGATGCGGCCCAGCCCATGGGTGCCATGGCGCAAACCGGCAATGGTCGTGGCCATGGCCGTGGGGTGATGGGCAAAGTCGTCGTACACCGCCACGCCACCAGCCTCACCGCGCCACTCCATGCGGCGCTTCACACCCGCGAACGCACTGAGTGCCTCGCATCCAAGCTCTACAGGTACGCCAGCATGGCGCGCAGCGGCAAGGGCGGCGAGCGCATTGGCACGGTTGTGCGCGCCCATCAAGCGCCAGCGCACTTCGCCTTGGTGCTGACCTCGCCAGAGCACATGGAAATTCTGTTCATCGCCCTCGGCACTCCAGCCCTGCTGCGTTGCGGCGTCAAAATGCTCCACCATGCTCCAGCAACCCCGCGCCAACACCCGATCCAGCGCGGCGCAGCCGGCTTGTACCAGCAGTTTTCCGCGGCTGGGTACCGTACGCACCAGATGGTGAAACTGGGTTTCGATTGCCGCAAGATCAGGAAAAATATCGGCGTGGTCATATTCGAGATTGTTGAGCACCGCCGTGTGCGGGCGATAGTGCACGAATTTGGATCGCTTGTCGGAAAACGCGGTGTCATACTCATCAGCCTCGACCACGAAAAATGGCGCTTCGCCGAGGCGCGCGGTCTCGCCGAAGTCCACCGGCACACCTCCAATGAGGAAGCCCGGCTTCAAGCCGGCGTAATTCAGAATCCAAGCCAGCATGGAAGTTGTTGTGGTTTTACCGTGCGTGCCTGCCACGGCCAGCACCCAGCGCCCGGCCAAGACATGCTCGGCCAACCATTGCGGGCCGCTGGTGTAGGGCTGGCCGGCATCGAGAATGGCCTCCAGCAGCGGATTGCCACGCGACACGGCATTGCCGATGACCCACAGATCGGGCTGCAACGCCAGTTGATCGGCGCCATAACCTTCGATCAATTGGATTCCCAGTTGATCGAGTTGCTTGCTCATCGGTGGATACACATGGGCGTCGCAACCTGTAACCCGATGACCGGAAGCTTGCGCGAGCGCGGCGATGCCGCCCATGAACGTGCCACAGATACCGAGAATGTGAATATGCATCGGACTATTGTAGAAAGCACCCAGGACCGTTCCAGGCGGCGCGCGTCAAGGTAGTTGTCGCCTCAGTCATGCAACTTTCTGCTGAGTATGTTGGTTGGTGGCAGCCATGTTGACGACTGCATCGCGTTCGGGATTGAGCGTGGCCGCACCGATGTGCGACCAGTCCCGCGTGTTGCCGGACCAGCGTGCCGGGTTGCGCCGTTTGGCCTGGGTGTACAGCGCGTGGCGAGCCGCCAGGATAGCCTGGTCGTCTCCGGCGTGGCGCTGTTGCGGACTGACGTAACGGATGCCGCTGTGGCGATGGTCGACGTTGTACCAATGCACGAACGCATCGGCCCAGGCCCTGGCCTGAGCCAGGCTGGCGAAGCCGGCGGTGGGGAACTCGGGCCGGTACTTGGCCGTGCGGAACAGCGACTCGGCATAGGCGTTGTCATCGCTGACGCGAGGCCGCGAGTACGACGGCTTGACGCCCAGCCACTGCAGCATGGCCAGCACTGTCGTGGCCTTGAGGGTCGAGCCGTTATCGCCATGCAGCACGGGCTTGGCCTCCATGGTGGCGATGCTCTCGGCCAGCGCGGTGCGGCGCACCAGGTGCACGGCATGGTCGGCGTCGTCACTGTCGTGGACCTCGGCGCCCACGATCTTGCGGCTGTACAGATCGAGGATCAGGTACAGGTGGAACCAACGGCCCATCACGTTGGCCGGCAGGTAGGTCATGTCCCAGCACCAGACCTGGGCGGGTGCCGTGGCGATGTGGGTGGTGGGCGGGCGCGTCGCCTTGGGGGCCTTGGCGCGTCCTCGGCGGGCGTTCTGCCCATGCTCACGCAGTACGCGGGCCATGCTGGACTCGCTGCCCAGGTACACGCCCTCGTCGGCCAGCATCGGCACGATGCGCGCCGGCGGAACCGAGGCGAAGCGCGGCTCGTTGGCCACGGCCAGCAGCGCGGCGCGCTCGGCGGCGCTCAGGGCGTGGCTTGGCGTGGGGCGAACAGCCCGCGGCCGGCCATCGCCTGCTGTGAGGCCATCCTGGGCCTTCCACCGCTGCAGGGTGCGCACGTCAATGCCCACGATCTCGCAGGCCGGCTGCAGCCGTGCTCCGGAGATGTGGGCTGTGTCGACGTCCTGGGCCAGGGCTTGGCGATCTTCGAGGCCGATCATTCGTCCTCGCCCTTGTTGAAGATCGCCGCAACTTTTTTTGTGAGCACCAGCAGCGCCGCCGTCTCGGCCAGAGCGCGGTCCTTGCGCAGCAGGTCGCGCTCGAGTTCCTTGATGCGCTTCGCAGAGGCGCGCGTGGCCTGTGGGCTGGCTCGTGCGTCCTCGGGGTCGGCCAGCGCAGTCGTGCAACTGGCGCGCCACTTGTCCAGCTCGGCCGGGTACACGCCATGCTCGCGGCACCAGGCGCTCCTGGCCGCCTCGTTCATCGCCGCCGTGGTGATCACGGCCTCCAGACGGGCCCCCGCAGTCCAGGCCCGCCCTCGGGCGGGCCTGGACTGCGCGTCCTCGCGCCAGCGCTCCAGTGTGACCGCCCCAATGCCAACTTCCCTCGCCACCACCTCCAGCGCAGCGCTCTCCGGCGGCAGCAACCTCGCTACCGCTCTGTCCTTGAATGCTTGTCCGTATCGAGCCATGTCCGTCCTTCATCGCCGCCCCCTGGGGTTGATCTATGGAGGCGACAACTATTCTGACGCAGGGGGCAGGCCCTTGATTCCCTGGCAAGCTCCAGGCACATTCATCCCCCGACAGGGACGGATACACTGCCTCGCATGAATGCTTTAAGGAATGAACTCGCGGCCACTGCCGCCCGCCTCATTGTCGAAGACGGGTTGGATTACCTCGCCGCCAAGCGCAAGGCCGTTCACCAGCTTCTGGGCGCCGGCGCTCACCCCGAGGCACAGCCTGATAACGACGATGTGCAAGCACAGGTCCAGTTGTACCTGGCCCTGTTCCATGGCGATGAACACCCGAAGCTGCTGTGGAATCTGCGCCGCGCTGCGCTGCGTCTGATGGAGGAATTCGCCGAATTCAGGCCGCATCTGGCTGGTGCCGTGTGGAACGGAACCGCCACAGTGCACTCGCCTCTGCATCTGCTGCTGTTTTCCGACGATGCCAAGGCCGTGGAAATCCACTGCATCAACGGCGGCATACCTTACCGGGTAGCAGAAGCACCCCACTTCGCGGGCAAACAATCGGTTGAACGACTCGACTTTGAATGGCCTTTGCGGCAATCCGATGCGTTTTCCACCCGAGCCCCCAGTGTGATGTCGACCCTAAGTCTTTACCCGCTCAAAGACGAGCGTGGCGTCCTCCTGCCCGCATCCCGGTCTAGTGGCAAACAGGCCGAGCGTGGCACGTTGCAGGCTGTGCGTGCACTGGTTGCGGCCGGCCCCGTTTCAACCCTCACCGAAGGAATTCGACCTTGAAGCTGACGAAAATTCGGGTTTTGGCCATGCTCATCGCGAGCGTCGGCATTGCCGGCGCATCTTGGCTAACCATCCGTCAAGTCTCGCGCGATGCGGCCGAACGCACACTCGACTCGATCGCACAACTCGCGCCCTCGGCCGATGCGGCAAACCGACCAGCGCAAGGCGATGCGAGTGCCTTGTTCGCCAGTTCACTCAACAACCTGGCGGGTCAGAGCGTCAAACTCAGCCAATACAAAGGCAAGAGCCTGATTGTGAACTTCTGGGCAAGCTGGTGCCCGCCTTGCATTGCGGAAATGCCCGAGTTGTCGCGCTTCTACAAGGATCATGCCGGCAAGGGTGTCGAAATGGTCGGCATTGCAATCGATAATCCCACTGCGGTCCGCCACTTCCTGGAACAACACCACGTCAGTTATCCTGTGCTTCTGGGTGGCATGGGCGGCGCTGACCTGAGCACCAAACTGGGCGACAGCCAAGGAGGGTTGCCGTTCACGGTGGTCATTGCGCCGAATGGCGCGATCGCTTACCAAAAGCTGGGGCAGACCACATACGCAGAGCTCCAGGATCATCTGCCGGGAAAACAAAGCTAATCCCCTTCATTTGCCTGATGTCCATGAATTCCCCACGTATCCTGGTGTTGCACGGCCCCAACCTGAATTTGTTGGGCACGCGTGAGCCTTCGGTCTACGGTCGCGCGACGCTGAGCGACATCGATCTGGATGTGACCGCTCTGGGCCGGGAACTGGGGTTGGACGTGCAAGTTTTCCAGAGCAACCATGAAGGTGTCTTGATTGACCGACTGCACATTGCACGGACCGATGGCACCCGCTTCGTCATCATCAATCCTGCGGCCTACACCCACACCAGCGTCGCCCTGCGAGATGCCTTGGCGGCCATCGACAAACCTTTCGTGGAAGTGCATCTGTCGAACGTTTACCGCCGCGAGAACTTTCGACACCTGTCCTACTTCTCAAGCCTTGCCGAGGCTGTGATCAGTGGTTGCGGTGCGCTGGGCTACAGCCTTGCGTTGCGCTTTGTAGCTGACAAATTGTCTGCAAAAGCCTGAATTTGGTAGGATCGTGCTCCCAATTCGCCACAAATCGCAGCGACACCATGGATTTGCGCAAACTCAAGACCCTTGTCGATCTTGTCTCGGAATCGAACATTTCCGAACTCGAAATCACCGAGGCTGAAGGCAAGGTTCGCATCGTCAAAGCACCACCGATTCTTGCCCAGCAGGCTCCGGTGCAGTACGTCACAGCGCCCATGCCCGCACAGCAAGGCGTCGCCGCCATG
>DAIAZB010000547.1 GCA_027443745.1 Thiomonas sp.
GCCGAAACTGCGCGGGTCCGGCAGCCCCATGAGGCGGCTCACGACCACGGCAAAAGCAATGGAGCCGAGCAGATAGGCGGCAAGAACTGCAAGCACAGCGGCGAAGGTGAGATTCATCGCTGCGGATTCTATTGACCCGGACTTGACGATCGCCACGCAAGCGTCGAGCGGGCAGGCAGGCTGCTTGAATAGGCTGTTTGAAGGGTTGCTCAAGCCAACGGCAGGGCACAGTGCACGGGCTGCGCATGGATCTGCACCGTGAGCAAAGCAGGCTCCATGCCGAGCAGCAGCCCGCGACGCCCGCCATTGATGTAGATGCGCTCCAATTCAAGCACTGTTGCCTCAACATAGATGGGCATGGCCTTGCGCAGTGCGAACGGCGAGATCCCACCCACCTGGTAGCCAGTCTGCCGCAGCGCCACGCCGGGGCTGCAGGGTTGGACGGTTTTGACGCCGATGACCCGCGCCAGGCTCTTGGTCGAAATCTGACAATCGCCATGCATCAGCACCACCAGCGGCTTTGCCGTTTCGTTCTGCATCACCAGGGTCTTGATCACGGCATGCAGGGGCAGCCCCAGTGCTTCAGCACCCCAGCTCGCTCCGCCACGGTCCACATAGTCGTAGACATGCAGACTGAAGTCGACGGACTGGCGGCGCAGCCATGTGGTCGCGGGAGTTTCGCTGGGTTTGTGGGCCGGATGCATAGGGACTCGACGCGCGGGTGGAACAACAAAACTCGATTGCAGCAGCTACCAGCCATTCTGCCAATGCATGCTTGGGCGAACAACTGGCTGGAAGCAACAGCGGTCCGATGGCCTTACCCGGAGTCAAGAGGGGACCGCGGCCTAGAATCGAAGCATGTCCGCTGTACCCAATGCCGATCTGCACTGCCACTCCACTGTGTCGGACGGAACGCTTGCACCAGCTGCATTGGCCCGCCGCGCGCATGGCAACGGTGTGCAGCTCTGGGCACTGACCGATCACGATGAAACCGGCGGTTTGGCCGAGGCCGGCGAAGCCGCGCTTGCCCTGGGCCTACGGTTCGTGCCAGGCGTGGAAATCTCCGTTTCAGTGGGGGCACAAACCGTACACATCGTCGGCCTGGGCATCGATCCGACCCACCCAATCTTGCTCGGCGGACTGGCTCAAGTCCGGGCCGGGCGCGAATTGCGCGCGCGCATGATGGCGCAGTCGCTCGAGCAGCAAACCGGGCTGCGCGACGTTTATCTCGGCGCAGCGCGGCATGCCGACAACCCTTCCCTGATCTCGCGAACCCATTTCGCGCGCTTTCTGGTCGAGCAGGGCATCTGCGGCCATACGCATGAAGTGTTCGGGCGCTTCCTCACACCCGGCAAGCCAGGCTATGTCGAACACGAGTGGGCCACACTGCAAGACGCGCTGGGCTGGATTCACGCCGCTGGCGGACATGCCGTGATTGCCCACCCCGGGCGCTACCGCTTCAACTCGGACGAGGAGTTTGCGCTGTTCACCCGTTTCAAGGACATGGGCGGCGCCGGGGTTGAAGTGATGACGGGCAGTCACAGCGCGGCGGATTTCCGCAAGTACGCCGGCATGGCGCTGGCGTTCAATTTGCGCGCCTCGCGCGGCTCGGATTTCCACAGTCCGCAGGAAAGTCGCTGCGACCTGGGGCAGTTGCCCCCGCTTCCCGTCGATCTCGCCCCCATCTGGGAGTTGTGGCACTGACGGCCCGGCCCCGCCTGCGTGGCGGACAATGCCACATCTGCCGCTCCTTCCGCATCCAGCATGGCGCAATACTTCCACATCCACCCGAACAATCCGCAGCCGCGGCTCATCAAGCAAGCCTGCGCCATACTTCACGGCGGCGGTATCGCCGCCATTCCGACCGACTCGTCTTACGCCCTGGTCTGCCATCTGGACGACAAGGCCGCGGCCGAGCGCCTGCGCCGCATCCGCCAGGTCGACGACAAGCACCATCTCACCCTGCTCTGCAGCGATCTGTCGGAACTGGGCGCCTATGCACTGGTCGACAACCGCCAGTTCCGCCTGCTGCGGGCCGCCATGCCCGGACCTTACACCTTCATTCTGGAAGCCACCAAGGAAGTGCCGCGGCGCCTGTCGCACCCGTCACGCAAGACCATCGGCGTGCGCGTGCCGGAACATACGGTGACCCACGCGCTGCTGGCCGAACTGGGCCAGCCCCTGCTCGCCACCACGCTCATCCTGCCCGGGCAATCCGAGTCCATGAACGACCCTGAGGACATTCGCACCCAGCTCGAAAAGCTGGTGGAGCTGGTGCTCGATGCCGGACCTTGCCCTCAACAAGCCACGACGGTGATCGATCTTTGCAGCACTCCACCCACGGTGGTGCGCCTGGGGCGCGGCGCACTCGGCCCACTGGGCCTGAGCGCCGAAACATGATGTCTGCCCTGCCGCACAAAAACTGATCCGCCCCATCCCCGAACCCCCGACACCCACACACCATTCATGGACCAACTCATCCAGGCCGTCACCATCTACGCCTTGCCGGTGCTCTTCGCCATCACCCTGCACGAGGCTGCGCATGGGTATGCGGCACGTCATTTCGGTGACAACACGGCGTACATGATGGGGCGCGTGTCGCTCAACCCGGCACGCCATATTGATCCCATTGGCACCATCCTCGTGCCGTTGGTACTGTACTTCGCCACCGGCGGTGCTTTTCTTTTTGGCTACGCCAAGCCTGTGCCCGTGAACTTCGGCGCCCTGCGCAATCCCAAGCGCGACATGATCTGGGTGGCACTGGCTGGTCCCGGCTCCAATTTCCTGCAGGCTTTTTTGTGGGGACTGGTGTCTCTCGTCATTGTGTTGGCAACACAAGGCGTGGCCGGCAGTATCGCCATCGACTACTTGTACCGCGTGGCGCAAGCCGGTATTTTGGTCAATATCGTCATGTTCGTGTTCAACCTGTTCCCGATCCCGCCGCTCGACGGCGGGCGTGTCCTCGTCGGTTTGCTGCCGGTACGCCAAGCCATCGCGCTGTCACGCATCGAGCCTTACGGGTTTTTCATCGTCATGGC
>DAIAZB010000548.1 GCA_027443745.1 Thiomonas sp.
GATCAGGATGCGCCCCAGCAGCGCTTGACGCTGCGCTTCCAGCGCCTCGGGTCTGAACAGTTGGTGCCCCTCTGCCGTACTCGCCGCACTCATCCGAGAGTCCCTGCGCAAGTGGTCGTGCAGGGCTATTTACCCCCCCCCCTGGGCCACAAAACCACTACCCACCGCCATACGATTGCGTGAGATTGATGAGCGGGCAATCGTTGGTTGGCGTGAGGTCACCGCGCAGTGTGGCGCTCGTGCGCAGGCTGGAGCACATGCGCAACATGTCTGGCGTTTTCGTGCAGTTGCGGTAACGTCAGTGCTCAGTTGCCCGGTTTTTTCCATCTTGACCGGCCGGGGTGCAAAAACCGGGTATTCGAACGGGTTGTGGATCGCTACCTGATGGGAGGAATCCTGGCTTGAACACCGCAAAATCTTGTGGATGGCGCGCGGGGCACTTGGCGGCGGTCTTCGAGAGCGAAGGGCATCATGGTGTCGAGTCGTCGGCAGGTGCGCGTATGAACGCGCTATTTCGCCGAAGGGCCAAGCGTGTCTCTCCCGATTCGACGTAATCGCAGTGAACAGATCGGACATGCACACCAGTGTCTGCCAGGCTCAGGCCCTAGTGCTCGCCGTCCATGGGTAGCCACTAGGCACTGCAGTCCAGCGAAATCTACATGAAACTATGCGTTTCTAAGAGCGATAGCTTATACTACACCAGTCTTTCCTAGCTTCTGGAGCCCGGCATGGACCAGAACCGCAACCCCTTCAATCCAGGTGCCGGCGTCCGCCCGCCGGAACTCGCCGGCCGCCAGGACGCCCTCGACAGCGCCGCCCTCACCCTTTCCCGGATCAAGAATGGGCGGTACGGGCGCTCCTGCATCTTCGTTGGACTCCGTGGCGTCGGCAAGACGGTGCTCCTGCAGTCCATACGGCGGAAGGCCGAAGATCTCGGATACTTCGCGGATCTCCTGGAGGCCCAGGACGGGCAGAGCCTCGCGAACCTTCTGACGCCCACCCTCCGGACCGCCCTGCTGCAGATGGACGCCTACGCCAAGGGCCTCTACGCGGTGAAACGTGGCCTTCGCGTTTTTCGTAGCTTCATCGGGAAGGTTAGAATCGATGTCGGCGGCGCTGCACTCACGATCGACGTGGACCCGGAACCCGGCATCGCGGACTCGGGTGACCTCGAACGCGACTTCTCCGACCTGCTCGCCGCCGTGGGCGATGCAGCCAAGGCCGCGGGACGCCCCGTCGCCCTTCTCATCGACGAGTTGCAATACCTCGGCCGTGCCGACCTCGCAACGCTGTTTCGGGCCGTGCACCACATCAATCAGATCGAACTTCCCCTTGCCATCTTCGCGGCCGGCCTGCCCCAACTGGCCGGCATGGCCGGTGACGCCAAGAGCTACGCAGAGCGAATGTTCGAGTTCTACACGCTGGGACGCCTGTCCGAGAGCGACGCACGCAACGCCATTCGTTCCCCCGTCGAGGAGGAGGGCGCTCGTATCACCGACAGCGCCCTCGCCGAAATCGTCGCGTGCACCCATGGATACCCCTACTTCCTGCAGGAGTGGGGCTACAACGCATGGACTGTTGCCAAGGGCAGCGAAATCCTCGACGAGGATGCGAGGGAAGCAACCGCCCGCTCCATCGCAAAGTTGGACCGGTCCTTCTTCCGCGTCCGCTTCGACCGCACCACCACCGCCGAGCGCGACTACATGCGGGCCATGGCAGAACTCGGCGACGGCCCACACCGCACCGCCGATGTCGCCGCGCGGGCGAAAAGGCCACCGCGGTCCTTGAGTCCAGTACGGGACTCCCTCATCAAGAAGGGCATGATCTACGCGCCTGGGCATGGAACGATCGCCTTCACCGTACCGCTGTTCGACGAGTTCATGCTCCGCGAGATGCGCTGACCCTCTCGCGCAAGGCTCTGGGCCGCCGGTACAGTCCTTCGCTCCATCTCGCAGGAAGGATGGTGCCACGCTCGCTTCGGGGAGCGCCCACCCACCCCGCCCGCCCAGATCTTCCAGTCCAGGCGGGTTGGCTCTTGGCCTTGGGCATCACCCTGGATGACACCATCAATTACGGCGTGGACATCAACAAGCTTGTCGCGCTAATCGAGGCTGGGAAGATTTGATCAAATCCACAGCGATGGGCAGGCGCCACCCGCGCCGCGCCAGTGCTGGCATACACAACGCTTTACGAATACTCCAAGAACCAATCGGGTGGACACCTGCGCCAGCCCGGTTTGCTGAGGCGCTACCGCGCCTGTGGTGGTCAGCCGTGTGGTGGAACGTGGCCCATGGGTTGATCTTCGTTGTGCTCCGTTGGAAGCTACGGCCATGTCTCCACCATCACGCCGTAACAGACCCGATGCGCCGGCGTCGGGGTTTCGTCTCCCGCCAGACGTGCGTGTTTCGCGCCAACCGGTGGCCGGGGGCATGACCTACACCTTCCGGCATACACAGCTTGGCGAGC
Source organism: Thiomonas sp. (assembly GCA_027443745.1). Next base: position 2,467 of record DAIAZB010000548.1, read on the forward strand.
TGGGCCGCTTGGTGGTGACCGGCACACCCACTGGCGAGACGAGCTTGGTTACCGAAGTTGCCGGTGACGTCGATGATCCCATGACCCAGCGGCGCCGCGAGGTTCTTGAGCCGTTGTGTCTCGCGTTATCGCGTGCGCTCGGGCCTGGGCGCGAGACGCCTCCACCGCCAGCGAGGCCTGGAACGCCCGCGGGCCAAGTCGCGGGAGAGGAAATCCACTGCGAAACCTGCGGAGAACGAGTGGCCTTTCTGGTGTTTGCAGAAGGTGCAGTCGATGCGGCGAGTTTTGAGGATTACGCCCGACTGATGTATGCGCACTATGCGCGTTTCAACGTACCGACCTATCTGATCGGCCCCGCCCTTGGCGACGGCCCGATGGCGAATCGCCCCGCCGACATCTTTCAGGTGTGGCCCGAGCGCAGGCCGGTCGAGCGCTTGAGACCGGATGAGTTCAACCCGCGTATTGAGCGGCTTGCCACCCAACACTGCCTCTGAGGTCACGATGTACATCACGGATGCCACCCATTTCCTGGACGACAACGGCGCAATCGGGCCGCAAAGCGGCCCGGGCCGAAAAATGGCGGACTTTTTTGGAACCGTCATCGTCGCAGCGACCTTGCCAGGCGCCGAGGTGAGGCGACCCGCCTGTTTCAAGTGCTCCGGCGTCGTGGAAACTCACTCACCCGCAGGCAAAGTCATCGAATGGCTTTGCTCGGGATGCGGAGAGTCCGGGCGCCTCTCGAACTGGGAAGGGACGCTGTGGGACATGACGGCTGCTCGCAACAAACATTCCGCGCGTCACTAGGCGCTGCGCGCCGAACCGCCAGAAGCGCGCGTCAGGAACGCGCGGTGAGGGCGGGGCGTGAGACTCAGAAGGAGATCCAGGCATGAAATTCGCAGCACATCCTGGCGCATCCGGTCCTCGAGGGGAGGCCAAGCGGCAAGTCGCCGTCCGAAAGACGTAAACATCAGACACTACATATGCTGAATTGCGCTGTGAAAGGTGCGTGTGGTAATGTTTACGACGACGTCATACAGGGCTAATCGGCATGTCCATCGTCTCACTTCGCATCCCGCAGTCACTCAAAGACCGGCTCACCGGCGCCGCGAGCCACTTCCCGGGAGACAAGGGACTCGGCACCTTGATGCGTCGTGCCATGGAGCTTGGGCTGGACAATCTCGACGCCGAAGGTCGAAGCGTCTCCGACCCTGTCACTACCCTGGCCTCCATCTACACCAAGATGGGCTGCGAGCAAACCCCGACCGCGCCGCAGTGGAAGCTGTTCGGTACTCTGCTCCACGAAGCCTTCCTGCACACCACCAAGAGCAAGTTCGTGCCGCGCGTGACTGTGGACGCGATCGCTTCGGTGACCACTGCAATTTACGACGCGATCTCCGGGCCGGAAGGCCTTGACTACGACGGCTATCTCCTCGACAAACTGGGCGATCGCCGAGACGCCAACGTACCCGCCGCGGTGACCACGTTCATGGGCCAGATCGGGCCGCACCCCGACATACACATGGCCGAGGTGTTCTCGCGGGTGCTGGTGCGCCTCCTTGACGATCCAAGCGCCGCGGATCACCTGCCGGCGCTCCGGGGTGCGTTCAGCAAGGTCTTCGTGCAGCTGTATCCGGTGGCGGTACGGGGCTTGCGCCTCATCCACAAAGGCCCCCAGTCCGCATTGGACGCCATCTTGCCAGGTGGAGGACAGTCGCCGCTGCCAGGGTTCACGTCGCACACATCGCGCAATCGTGATGGCGTGTGGGTGAATGTCACGATCTTCGACAAACACTCTTGGGGCCTCGTTACCACCTTGCCCGCGCCCACAGACCTCCGCATGTCGTTCAATGACCCCTTCGAGCTTCTGGCCGTCCTCGAGAGCATCCAAGGAGAGGGGCGGTCGACGCTGGCAGGACTGCCTGATGTGGTCGACGGCGATGGTTACTCGCTCGTGCGAATGCCGGGGGTCAAGGACAAAGTGCACTTCAGCCGCGGCTTCCTGCAAATGCAGCTACCGGTGGAGGTTGTGGCTACTTGGCGCGAACTCCTGGCCGACGCGGTGCGTGACCCGGAGTTCGTGGCAGCGTATGCGCGATGGCGGATGTTTGCAGGCAGCTTGTAGGGTGACGGTTGCCTTTCATTTCTTGCGGATGCCGTGATGGTCATGATGGTCGGCAGGGATGCGTACAAGAACCGGCAATCGCGCTTCGCCGACGACGCCGAGGCGCGCGAGCGCCTGCGCCTGGTTTTGCTTCGCGCCATCCGCGAGGGCAGTGTTCCGCATTCTGCGATTGAAGACTTGACGCGCGGCGACGACGGCGAGCCCGACGCGGGAGCAGACGCGCTGCTGGGCATGGTCATCAACGACCTTGGCGCCGAGACCGACGAGCGATTTGAGTATTCGGCTCCCCATGAGAGCTTTAGAGTGTTCGTCGCGCCAGATGAGGAACCCGACGAAGAGGACATGGTCGACGCCGCCTTGGCGTTCGTGGACGATCTGGCTGGTCGCCGGAACGAGCCTTTGCGCATCTACCAGCGCGAATTCCAGCGGGAGGCGCTACTCACGGCGGAAGCTGAGGTCGGCCTTTGCCAAGCCATGGAGCGCGGTGTCGAGAAGGCGCTCGACGCGCTGGCTGCGTGGCCATTGGGCGTCGGAGCCGTGCTGGACGCGGCCCGCGCGGTAGCGTCGGGCGTCAAGCCGCTGCGCTGGATGTCGTCCGGCCCTCGGGTCGAGCCCGAGGCCGAGTTGGAACTGCCGACCGAGGCCGAAGCAATGGGTGCCGAAGACCAAGGCAACTCCCAGTTTGGCCTTGACGCCAAGGAGTCCACCGACGAGCTGGCGAAGTTCTTCGTGAGCACGGAGATCCTGTCAGGCCTCGCCGTCGGCGCTAGCCAGATCGCGCCGGAATGGAGCGCCTGCCGAGGCTCCATCGCCTCGCTGCGCTTGACCCGCGGCTTTCTTATGGAGCTGGCCGACGCGGGGCTCGCTGGTGAGCCCCCCCTTGCATTCGCGCAGGCGATGCAGGGCTACCGACGCGCGCGCGACCGGATTGTCGTCGCCAACTTGAGGCTCGTCTTCTCCATCGCCAAGAAATACCTGTTCAGCGGCCAGCTGCTGGACGATCTGCTGCAAGAGGGAAACATCGGCCTCATCAAGGCCGTCGACCGCTACGACTGGCGCAGAGGCTTCAAGTTCTCGACGTATGCCACCTGGTTGATTCGCCAGCAGGTCGGGCGTTTCGTCGCCAACAAGAGCAAAACCATCCGCCTTCCAGGCTACGTCTACGAAAAGACCCAGCGCATCGCGCAGGCCGCCCACGCCTTCGAGCTCCGTCATGCACACGCACCAACCATCAAGGAAATCGCTGCGCTAGTCGAGGTGCCAATTCACAAGGCTGTGGCGCTCTCCCGCGCGTCCTTTGACACGCAGTCGATTCATGAGGTCGACAACCTAGACGACCTCATCGCAGCCGACGCCAGGGACCAATTCACGACCCGCGACCCGATGGACATCGTCGAGTACATGCAATTGATCGGCTTGGTGGACCGCTTCCTGGGCACGCTCAAGCCTAGAGAGGAAGACGTCCTGCGCATGCGTTTTGGAATCGGCGCTCAGGAGCCGATGACGCTCGAAGAGGCCGGCGCGCGCCTCGGCGTGACGCGCGAGCGAATTCGCCGAATCGAGGCGGCTGCCATTCGGCGGTTGAAGCATCCCACGCGTCTCGACCTTCTCTTGCGTGGGGGAAAGGGTATCCGGGAAAAACCGGTTCCAACCACTTACCCGCTCAACGCTTGATTTCATGCGCCTGCATATAGGTGCGCAGCACCTGATTGATTCGGGTCTGGTACCGTTTGCCGGTGTGCCGGAAGTACTCGAGCACGTCGGCATCGAGGCGCAGTGTGACCTGCTGCTTGTTCTCGGTCGAGAAAGGAATGCCGGGGCGCGTCCACTCGGCATCGGCCGGGCTGCACGGAATGTCGCTGAAGTCGATGTCCTCATCCTTCATGGCCAGCAGCCGTTCCTTGGTTGCCGCGCTCATCTTGGGCGGGTTGGCCGGATCAAGGGTGAACCTCACGGTTTTTCCAGTAGTCGCGTTGCTCATGGCGGGTGGCCTTTCGGGCGGAAATGATGCGGATGGTGTCGCCGCGCAGGGTGTAGGCGACGGTCAGCTCGATGTCGTCTGCCAAGCCGATGGTGAGGAAACGATCCTCGCCGTAGTCCTCGCGGCCGTCGTAGCGATCGAGGCGATTCACGTCGAGAAAAACAGGCAGCGCCTCATCGAACGGCACACCGTGTTTGGTCAGGTTGGAAGCGGCTTTTTCATCGTCCCATTCAAAGCTCAAGGCCATAGGTAGTTACTCAATCCTTGGCTGATTATAACTACAAACGAAGTTACACGACAAGTCTCACCCCAGATTCCGCGCCAGTCTGCCAGCCGCGGATGGTAGTACCACAGCCGCGGTTGACCCGTGCGGGGTTCAGCCGAGTTTCTTCTGTCCTCGGCGAAGGGCGGCGGCGCTGGCTGGCCGCTGCTGCGCTTCCTCGAACCCATCCATCTCGACGTGCCCAGCTTTCATCCGCGGCGCAACCTTCCATTCTGAAGGCGGTTCGCCAAGCTGGTCCGCCAGGAGGAGAGGTCCGGCGGCTATCTGGCTATTTGTGCCCATCCCCCGATAATATAAAATAGCTTATACATCAATACATTGAAGATCAATTTCACCCTATCCAGGAATCATTGAGATCATGTTTCGCCTGGTTCCAGTTGACCAAGCCCACCATGCGCGGGGCTAACGAGGTCGACCCTCGTCTCGCCGAGACTGAACTCGTCGCTGAATCTCATTGCATGATGCACCCATAAGCCCAGTGACCGCATGATCGGTGGCTCATGTCGACGGGCTCATTCCATTGGCGTCGAGGATCTGCGAAGTCGCGCGACCGCATCGCTGCCGGCGCGTGACTTGCGGGTGTAGGCGATCACCATCGCCTCGCTTTTCCAGCCGCCGGCCAGTTGGATTTCGCCGGTCGATGCGCCGTCGCGCATCAGGTCGTTGGCGGTGCCGATGCGGGTGGAGTGGCCGCTGATTGTCACCCCATGATCGAGTCCGGCGGCGACCGCGCGCTGCCGGAAGATCCGCGCGACCTCCTTGGCGGTCAAGCCCAGCACTGGGGCCTCACGACCGGCGGCCTCGGCCGCGACCACCGCCGCCCGCTTGCGCCCGCCGATCCCACGGAACACGTAGCCCTCGGTGATGCCGGCCACCGTGAGCCAACGGCGGACCCGGGCGAGCGTGGCGGCGGAGATGTGCCGGTAATCGTCGCCGAGGCCTTCCTGGTCGGTCTTGGAGGAAGGTACCCACAGGCTCCAGTTCGTCCGGTGAGCATCCGGTTGCAGATGCTTGACCTTGACCGCGACCAGCTCGGCCTCGCGCAGCAGAGTGTCGGAAGCGAGGCTGAGCAGCGCCGCGTCGCGAAGGCTGCGCGGATCGTCGCCGAGCGTGGCGAGGATCCGGTCCACGTCGGCGGCCACCAGCGCGCCGGCCTGCCGGCGGTAGCTGTTGCCCGTGGCCTTGAGGCGCTTGGCCAGCGCCTTCCACGTGAGGGGCCAGCGTCGGTCCTTGGCCGGGTTGGGCAGGCCGGCGGCGTCGTGGATCAGTGAGACGGTGTAGAGGTAGCGTGCCACCGTCGTCCGCTTGCGCCCGCGGTCGATCGCGTTGGTCAGGAACTTGACAAGCTGCTCAAGCGACGCCGGCAACGGCGAGTGGCCGGTGCCCTGGCACCACGCCAGGTACTGGCCCCAGTCGGCGCGCACCGCCTTGAGCGTGGCCGATGCCTGCCCCGCCTCGAAGTCGGCCTGCCAGACGCGCAGCCGCTCGAAGGCTTGTGCCGGTGTGAGAACGTGCGGCGTGGCGGCGAGCGCGGCGGGCGCCACGGGTTCTATGCCGACCAGGCCTTGCAGGCTGTCCACGACCAGCAGCGCGCAATGATCACTGTTCATAGGCACTCATCTGCAGGAGGCAAGCCGCCAAGGATGTGCAAATCGTCGAACTGTCTCATGTTTGCTCGGGCGAGCGCTGCGGCGATCGCTTGCCTACCGGCGACGCTATCGAGTTCGAACTTCTCCTCGACTACCCAATCTGCTGAAGCAAAGGTCGGGGAGTACAGCACCGCGATGAGATCGGCCTGCAGCTGGCGCGAATGCCAGCGGATGCCTGGCAAAACACAACCGGCCGCGCGGCATTGTGCATCCAGGGCTGCGGCGGCTAAGTGCGTACGCTTGTAGTGGTGGGTGGTGAGGTGACCATGCCAGCGCTCGTCCTCAGGCGAGTCGTAGTCAATCACATCACGGCGTGCGGGATGGTCCAGCGCGATGACTTGGAGATCACGCTGCAGACGGATCCTTGCAAGACCGCGACCGGCTGTCCACGCTGACAGAAGGCTGACGGCGCCGTCCATCGGTCTCACATTGCGCAGGATGCCCTCCCAGAGCGCAACGTCCGGCGTCCAGCCGATGTAGAACGTTGGCCGCACGATGACACCGGGCGGAAAACCATCGACTAGCGCCAGGCGCGATCTGGACGCCGGGTGTGCCATCAGAGCACCGTACTCAACGCCGTAGACATGCCAATACACACCAGCTGCGAGCGTACGGAATGCAATCCTGTGCAAAGCGTCAGCGGCGGTCATGGATCGCCGTCGCTTCGGCACGCGCGAGCGCAATCACGGCCTCCGGATGGGTCTGGAATACTTCGGCGGGCGTGCGCGGCGTGGTATCCAGTTCCGATTCGTTCGGCGCGATCCCGTCTGATGCACCGGCTTCGGCAATGCTGAGCTCACTCAAGGACGGGCTCGATCCATACAGCCATACGATGCGGCCCCAGCCGCCCTGATCCTGCTCGGGCGCATAGGTGGGGATCTGCGCCAAGGCCGCGAGCAATTCAGGCATTTTTGGATGCATGCGGCCGTCCGGCAGGAATTGGAAGCGCGGGTGGTAGAACGTTCGCTCGCCAGCAGACCACAGCCCGAACAAGTTGCCTGCGGCGCGCTCGCGCGTGGCCCGCTGGCGGCCAGCAGCGGGTGACCCGCTGCCCAGCATCTGACCCACGGCATCGGATTCTGGCCAGTCATCGTTGCGGGCACGCGCCAGCAGCGCATCGCGTCGGGCAATCGCCAACTGCTCGGGTGTAGCCGGTGCTGTTGCAGGTCCAGCATAGACGTCCGCGCCGATCGTGCTCGTCGTGATCGCTGCATCGGGGCTGAGGGTCATGGACGTACGCATGATGGCGAGCCACTCATCCAGGGTTTTCTCTGGCTGATCGTCGGACAGTTCGAGCAGGAAGGCCTGCTGGTTGACAATGCGATGCATGTCCGTCCACTGGTGCGCGATGGAAAGAACCTCGTCGTGTTGCATGAGTTGCAGACGGCGTCCTTTTTCGAGGATGTACCAGCGTGATGTGCGCTTGTGAGCAAAGCCCATCTGTAGCGTGGACCGGACCGGCGGGCTTGGCTCGACGATGGTCCGCAGCGCCTCCGTGAGGCTGGACCAGATGCTGTTTCCGAACAGCGCGGGATCGCGTGGATGTGGCTTCGCGGTCAGAAAGATTGCGCGTGCGAACAGGTCATTCGCGCTCGGCTGCTTAACCTCGCGCTCGATCTCGTCCAAAGTCACGATGCCTTGCGCCGGCTCGCAGGTCTCCGTCAAGACCATGGTTGGATAGACACTTGCATTCGTCATGACAATCTCCGCGGCGCTGGTGCCGATGTCGAACTGTGCGCCATGTGATCGATAAAATCAAGACCCATTTCGCCAATAAGTGCAATTATTGGCGAATTGATAATATGGCGTAGCAATGGGCTAGCAATAGGCTGGCATGCATGCTAGAGTCGCTCCACCACGGGAAATCCACCGCGGATGAGGTCGCTCATGCACGCACCTACGATCACGCCGCCGCGGGTGGATGCCGAACCCATCACCGATCTTGAGCTGGCCTTCGGCACCACGCGCCTGCTGCCGCCACCGGAGGCCATTCCCGAGGCGTTCTGGCGCGGCAACGCATATACGCAGCTGGCGGAGGCTCTGTTCTATGGCTTCCCGTTGGCGCCGCTGCTGATCGAGTTCAAGCCAGGCTTCGATGCCGACCAGATGCGGCGTATCGTGCGCAGCCATTTGGCCTCCTTCGAGCCCAAGCACGAGCACAAGATCGCCGGCGTTGGATACCTGATCAGCCAGATGGCTACGCTGACGCCGGCGCCCGTCGACGCCGCCGTCGTGCAGATCGAGGCGCCAACTTGAGCGGCCCTGCCGGATCTTTCGCATCGAGCTGCGGCGCTGCTTGGGCGCCGCGTTACCACCACAGAGGAGCCGCGCGATGGACACGAGCCAGCAGACGCCCAATGACTTTGATGCGCTGAAGTATGTGCAGGCCCAGGTGAAACGCTTTGGCACACCCGTCAGCGACGGAAGTGCTGAAGCCAGCATCCAGGCAGCGCATGACGCGGCTGGTTGGATTTATCCGTACTACGGGACGCCAACACCAGAAGACATCGCCAAGGGGATGTCCCACCTGACGCGCGCCATCGACGCGGACTGGCGCAGAACAGGCTGCATGGCGGACCTGCTTAGGTTCGCCCAGGTGGACCTGCGTAAGGCCGTCGATACCCTGATCGATGTGGTCGACCTGTCCACAAAGATCGGCACTGGCCTCGATGCGGAGTCGCCTGGTGGTAACTGGTCGATTGGCCCGCAAGCACAACGGGAGCGCATCACCACGGCGGCCGTGTGCGCCATGCTTCTCGACATGGCAGGCAGGTACCACAACGCTCACGCCGTGCGCCTCAAAGCCTTGAAGCACGATGCACGCGACGGATCTGGCATGCGTTACGACGTAGTCGCTCACGCGCTGATGGTGGGCGACGTTGCGTTGGTGCAAAGGTGGCTGAAGTGGGCCATCAAGCTCGATCAAGTGCGCGCGTTCTGGGACTGGGCCGAAACCCTACATGCCTTGCTGGTGGGTCGCGATAACGCTTTGGACATCGCGCGCCGCGCCCATGAATCAGAGCCATATGTTGCAGCGTTTTTACTGGAGGACCGACCTTCGACGGTTGATTTCTCGCGCATGTGCATCGTTAGAGGGTCAAAGCAAGAACAGCACTACCATGCCACGATGCTGTGGCGGGCGTGGGCCGCACACCCAATGCATCGCGAGTGGCTGCAGGATGCGCTGCCAACTTTGGCAAAGGGTGGCCAGAATGGGCGCTGATGCCAGCAAGGCGCTTCAGGACCGCCGCACCTTGTGGCGCAGTGCGCACTCATGAGTGCCGAACGTGACGACGCAGTACCAGTCGAAGGCACCGACCTGGCGCGCAAGGACGCCATTCGGCGTGCTTGGCTGGCCGAGCACAGCGGCGAGCCAGTCCGCCTCGATGCGGCCGCCGTCGCCGAGCTTGCCTACCGGCTAATCGAGGCCGGGCTGCAGCCAACCGTCGAATCGATCCGCTACCTCAACGGAGGCCACGGCTCGCCCAACATCATCCACCCCGCCGTGCGCCAGTTTTTCCGCGCCGACCTGCGCCGCCGCTGGAATAGCACGCCGCAACCCCCGGTGCCCGGCGTGCCCGCCGCGCTGGCCGAGCTGTGGACCCAGTGCGTGCAGGATGCCCAGCGTGTCGCCGAGGCGGCGCTGGAAGCACCCCGCGCGGAGCTGGCTGGCCTGCGGCAGGCCCTCGCGCAGCGCGCCGCCGAGATCGAGGCGACCGCAGAGCTTCAGCGCGCCGAACTGGGCGCCGTGCGCCAGCAGGCGACGGATCTCGCCGAGCGGCTCAATCAGGCGCAGCAAGCCCATGGCGTGGCGTTGGAACGGGCGCATGCCGCCGAATCCTCGCTGGCCAGCGCGCAGGTCGAGATCAAGGCACAGATCGAGGCGCAGAAGACGCTGCAGGCGCAGGCCGCCGCCGAGCGCGCCACCCTCACGAAGGAACGCGACCGTTGGCGCGTGCAGGCGGAAGAGGCCCGCCGGGAAGTGGCAGTGCTGGCCAAGACGCGCGAAGACGCAGCGAGCCGGTTGACCGAGCAGCTGGCGCGCGAAGCAGCGCAGCAGGCACTCGAGCACGATCTGCGTGCTGCGCTGACCGCCGCCAACGCGCAAATCGTGGATCTACGCACGGAGAACCAACGGGCCGAGGCACGATGGGCCGCTGCGTCCGCCGAGCAGAAGACCGCGCTTGAGGCTGCCGCCAAGGCGGCGTTGCGAGCCAACGTCACCGAGTCAAGGCTGCAAGCCGCAGAGGATCGGGCCAAGCAGATCCAAGCAGACCTCGATGCAGCGCGGGCCAGCCTGCTTGAAGCGGCGCGCTGCGAGGGCGCGCTGCACGCGCTGCGTGAGGAACGCGATCGCCTGGGTGCGCAACTCGACAACCTGCAAAGACAACTGGGTCAAGACATGACAGGAACAAGGTCATGAGTCAGATCATGAGGAACCAAATTCGAAGCAATCTTCGCCCAGTGACAGGGAAGCTGCAATCTACGGCCAGAAGATGAAGACGCCGACATGGCGTAGCAGCAGGTACAGCACGACCGTGACGATGGGAGGGATCGAAACTGTGCACGTCGTGGTTTCGCCTTTGGTCTCCCTTTTTACTGTTAACTTTAGATTCATTTATACCTCTTCCCTGGCAGAAATTGTTGATTGCCAGGCAATGGTATTTATCAATCGCGTTGCTCAGCCCGAGAAAACTGTCCCAAGACCTTGGGAAGCCGCACCAATGCTCAGTTTCCGGCTGATCAAATTTGAAAAGTCACCTCTTTTTCGGCGTGGCAGACTACTACCAACCCATCCATTGAAGCCCAGTGACCGGGAAGCCACAATCTACGGCCAAAGTTAATTTTAATCAGTCGTATCTACAAGCAATTCTAGCCCGAAGACGTCTTCATAAAATCGTGCTGCATTCGACAGTGTCAGCACCGGACCGAGCAAGTCATCAAGGCCATCGCCACTCACACGTGAATGTGCATTCACTTCGTTCTGCGCAAGGCCTTCCTTTAACCTCTCCAGATGACTGACCGTACCTGTTGCCCAGTGAATGCGCTCGGCGCGCCAAGGCAGCCTTCTAAGCAGCTGTCGTACTCGCTCGCGCGAGATTGCGTGATGTGCACCAATCTCGGCTAGAGTGTGCCGCTTGCCATTAAGCCCATAGCGAGCGCGCACAACTTCCATGCTCCGTTTCGCAAAAGGGTCTTCACTTGACCTCCGCAAGAACATAATTGCTTCGGAGATCGCCATGATTTCGTCGGCGACTGTGCAACCAGGGTGAATTATGATCGCGCCAGCATCGCCTGCGTCTGACGCGTGCTCTTTCATGTGGCGCGAGTTCATGGCAGCCATGCTGGCTATAAGCTCTTCGGGCCTGAAGTCATCTGAAAGGCACTGGGTCGCTATTTGAGCAAAAATTGCACCACGCAAACGGAATAGCATTTCTAACAACGCGGACTTGAGTTCGCATAAGTGGGAGTGGTACAAAACGCTAGGTGAAATTCTTGCTGTTTCTTTCAGCTTGGCTATTCTGGAACTCACTTTTCCAGCGCCAAAGCTTGCCCAATGCGTACCTTCTTGCCGCCGGATGGCTTCTTTACGGAAGCCCGCGTACCTAAGCTCCAGCACGTACCGATTCTTATTGGGCATGACGGCAGTTACCCGACGGAGGTGAACCGGTACCTCACCGAAAGATGCTTGGGGGAATGGCTGCCGCCAGCCCAGCACGGCACGTACTCGACGGATCCGACCGTCCCCACGCTGAAATCTAGGTTGAACCTAGCATCGCGCTTGTCCGCATTTTTTCATTGGCTTAGTCTCAAACGAGATCGAGACTGGCGCTCATTGAGCTACCACGATGACGTCGCTGGAACCTACCAAGCTGATTTGTTGAACGGTAAGGGTGCAGCGAGCAAACGCAAGTTAAGTGACGGCACCACCAACTCCTATGTGGACGAGGCGGTCCTTTTTCTTAAGTGGGCCGCGGAACGCGGGTACAGGAAGGAGTTTCGGGTTCCAACGCGACGGGTCCGTGTGCGTAGCAGCGGGGGGACGAATAGCTACGGGCATCTCGGTTGGAACGGGACGACTCGGCATGGCCGACTCGCAGTCCAACCCGCGAATCTCACCTCCTTGCCAACGGACGATGAGTTGGCGAAATGGTTCAGGGCGGCGCGCTTACGCTTCCCCGTGAAGGCGCTGCTTTTCGAGTTTCTGGCGCGCACGGGGGCACGGATTTCCGAGGCGAATTCCCTTCGGCTCACCTGCTTTCCCCGCAAGGTGACGTGGCAGGAGGGATGGCTTCGACATGGCCACATCCCGATTACCCTGCGCTATGGCGTGAAGGGTCCCAAGATTTCACCTGCTTCTGACCGCAGCGCTCGCACCCGAATGATCTTCGTGCCAATCGATTTGGCCGAGCGCATTGAACGCTATGTCGCTTTTAGCCGCCCCCATTTGCTGGCCCGTTACCGCAGGGCGCACAACGACAAGAATGCGAACACAGACATGCTGTGGTTAGGTGAGCAGAAGGGTATGCCCGTATCGAATGACATGCTCCGGCGTGCCTGGAAGAAAACCCCCCACTGCCCTAATCACTGGCATCCCCATGCTGCCAGACATCTGTTCGCCGTGAACAAGCTAATAGAGAGCACGAGCGACATCCTCAATTTTCACGGCCACAGCAATGTGGGAGGCGTCAGCTTCGGCTGGCTCCATGGTCTCATGGCGGGTCAGGTTCGCCTCATCTTGTCGCCGCTCCTAGGACACGTGACCGAGCAAACGACGATGCGCTACCTGCAATACGCGTTGCAGCGCATGAAGTGTGGTTCCAGCCATCCGTCGATTACTTGGAACCGAATCATCAACGGGGAGGACGCTATCGATGGCTCACAGTGCGCCAGTTCCTGAGACCTCGCCACAGGAAGGTTGGATATTGCGAATTACTCACCCGGATAGCCCGAACCTCGAACGTGATTTCTCCGAATTTGCAATCGGAATTAGCGAAAACGATTTGCGTGGTTCGGGGGAAAAGCAGCACGGTCGTTACCGGTTGATCTTTAGTGGGCGACCGGGACTCCTGGCTGATCTAATGACGGCAATTCGAGACTCGTACACCGCCCGGCCGTACACTTCAGCGCAGAACCTTTGCTCGAGTATGCGTTCTTTATGGCGATTCCTTGACGATTACGAGAACCGTCTTGCGAAAGCCGGTACGCATCTACCGAGAATTGACCGTCTTCATCAGATTACGGGACCTTTGCTCGATCTATGGTCGCAGCCCGGGCCTAATGCTAGTTGGGACGCAGCTTCGGAAGTTTATTCTAGAACTGTACGGCGCCTCATACTCGATGCAATCGAGGTTCACGGATTGCCGCCGGTGCGCTTAGTTGCATTACGGGTTCGTTCGCGTACGCCAAAAGACACACTATCTGAGGATGCCGCCCTCGCGCTAATTCGCTTCTTAGCGAAAAACGTCGCCGCCATCTTTAGGCGATGGAAGCGCGCCGATTCCCTTGCGGCCAGCGGACGAGACCTGCTCTCGTTGTTGAATGACCAACGCACTCTTCCGCTGACTATCATACCCACGGAAGCAGATGCCCACGCGACTTATCGTGCATTAGTCGAGAGAACGGGCAATCCTCTCCCAAGCCTAAATGATCTGTGGGGCTACCTAGGAGAAATCAGAAAAAAGGATAACAAGCGTGTGATCTTGCCTCATTGGTGGCCAACGTATCCAGAGGGATCTCCGCAGGTAGGAGAATGGGCGTCCGTAATCGTTGCTTGGAACGACTGTGCTGGTGGTCTCTACCCTTCTACCCGGGATCTTTCTTTGATGGCACTTCTTTGCCTGGCGCGATCCGCCTGGAACCCCTCGACTCTTCTTCGCTTGAATGTCGATGATTGGCATAATGGCTATGACGAAGACCATATGTGGGTCTTCGCTCAGAAGAACAGATCCGGGAAAGCGCTTCAGTATACCGTTAGCGCATCGAGGCATACGACCGGCATCTACAGCATTTTGTCCCGTCTTGCGAAGCGCTCGGCACCTATCCGCGCTATGAGCTTGGCGTCGGTCTCTGAAGAGGTGCTAGGCGAGCAGGCTAGGCAATCCATCTGGCACGGCTTCACTTCAGGGCCGAGCGTAAAACACGCCACACTCGATTATATACATGGGCCTAAAATCATGGGCCAGTGGCTTAATAAATGCGTCGAGCAGATGAATACGAGCCCGTCGAATGCTGTCAATATCACACATACAACACCAGGAGATTTCAGGGATATTGCTGCTGCCATCATGTATCGAGCGAGTCGATATAGCATGTGGACCATGATGGTGATGCTGGGCCATAAGAACATCGCCACGACACGGTTATACGGCTTCCGGCGTCATGCTCGCCAAGAGTCGAACCGGTTGGTGGTGAAGACCCTTGACGACGTCTTCCAACAGATCAAACAAAAAAAAGCTTGGGAAGCCTCGATCACGCGCGCCCGTCTTGAAGGCATAGACATCACCCCGGAAGCCCTTGAGCGGCTCGCTGCCTATCGGAGGAGCAAGACCTACTCCGGTGCCTATTGCAGCAATCCGTCGGAGCCACCGCCTTCGATCGACCCCAATCATCCAAGAGACGGGCGTACTCGATGTGTTCAGGGTCATCTTTGCATTGCAAGAGCCTGTCCACAGGCGGTTGTCATCTCGGACAGCCTGGAGCACATCTGTAAGACAGTGGCAGAACTTGAATGGCGGCAGGCTAACACCGGCATCGTCAGGTTTTGGACGGGTAGCGAAGATGAAGACCTCTTTACGCTCAAGAAGATTCTTCGGCTGTGGCCTGCCGATGTCGTCGATCGTCACCTCGCTGCTTGGCGCAACCGTATCGCTACAGGCGCACACTTCCCCACTCTTTTCGCCGGACAGCACTGATGTCGAGGCAAGCGAGCAACTACAAGCGTGTCGAAGCTGCAAATGCAGCCGCTGCAAGCCTTCTATTGACGACCGGCACGACGCCGCAATCCATCCTTTCGGCTGCGCGTGAACAGCTTCTATCGCTACAATCGCAGTTACTTATGGGTGAAACGTGGGGTATCTGGGAGGTGGATCCCGCCCTCGTCTCCCTTGCGCCCATCTGGCAGTCTCACCGCCGGTACCGCGTTGAGAACGCGCTCCCGCCAGGCATTGATCCAGGCAGCAAGGCGGCGAATCGAATCTGGTCAGAACTCATGAGGATCGCAATCTCATCACGACTGTGGCCTTCTCCTGCGGGAAGGCGATCTTCGTTCTCTTCACTGCAGGTGCGGCTTCGTTGCCTGGGCATGCTGACTCGCAAGATGGAGAGCTTTGATAAGCCCGCCTTCTGGTCTCAGATTTCGCAGGAGGCGGTAGGTGATAAGAATGGCGCCATGATGAAGAATTGTTTCTGGACTCTTGCCTGGCTGAAAGACATCGGTGCAATTGGAGACTGTGCGGCCGGCAAGCAAGTGGTGGCAGGAAGTTTCCCCCGCCGTTCGCGAATAGACGAGCCCGAGCACACGAAGTCAGAAAAGAGTGGGAATACATGGCAACCGTTTCCGGACTCCTTTACCGCTGAAGCGGGGTGGCATGCGATTCAATGCTTGGAGATATTAGGGCCGGCGCTACTCGACGCTCTTGAGCACTCCTCAGCTGTCACGGTTCCTCCACCCTCTAGGAAGACTTCTGGGAAGAGAATCCGGAAGGACAAGTACAAGCCGACGAAGCCATGGAGGGAGCGCATGGCGCTAGATCAGTTCATTAATAACTGGGAATGGACTGCACCCGACGACTCGCCGCATACTGCCGCGTTGGTACCAAGCAGCTTCTCGGTCCTTGGCATCGGTACCTTTAGCTGGCCGCCCAACACTTACGCTAAGGCACTGTCTCTACTTAACCTTATCCAGGCAAGCCATCTATGGGTGCTAGCTTTGGCCACTGCCGGGCGTCATGCCGAGTTACTGAGCATGAAAGTCGGCTCACTTACGCGGTGTGAGAGCGATGCACCAACTACCCAGATGGACTCCTGGAAGATTGACGGCCTCCATGCAGCAGCGCGAGAGCTTCCACTTCCATCGTTGGCCCTCTTTGCTTTGCAGCAGCAAGAACGCCTAGCCAA
This sequence comes from Thiomonas sp., assembly GCA_027443745.1. Next base: position 18,621 of record DAIAZB010000548.1, read on the forward strand.
ATTTGTAAAGCGTGAATATAAAAAGGAGGGTGATCACCTATGGGTGTTGGTGACCGTGCGATCTGGGGATCCTTTGCTCAGCTTTGCGAAGCTGCTTAGTACACTGGTTCAGACTTACGGTCTCCAATCTCACCTGGGTGACAGCAATGCTCATATGCATCGCTTCCGAAAAACGCTCGTTCGCATTGTCGCCCTTGCATTAGTACATGCGCCAAAGATTCTAATGGACGTTCTTGGGCACAAAGACGAGCAGATGACGGTCATGCGGTACATCCTTGCTGATCAAACTCTTCTTGAAGAGATCAACGAGACCGTGCGCGAGCTCAACGTATTAAAGGTTGAGGAGGTCATCCGGAATCCCGGCAGCTTGCAGGGGAAGGCAGCTCCGGTGTTCAAGCAACGCATTGAGGCGTATGCGGTCCGCCTGGGCGAAAGTGCTCATGAGCCGCAGAATATCCGTGAATTTGCTGACGCCATGTCAGGCAACGGAACGAAGTGGGCCTGCATTGCGCCTGGCGTCTACTGCACGGGCTTCGACGTTGGCGGGCTTTGCAACAAGAACCGTGGCGGTGCACCAGACCCGCACTATTGCCATCCAAACTGCGATAACCAACTGGTCATTTCCGAAGGTGAAGGTGATGATCCGGCTGTCGCACGCGCGATACGTAATGTTGATTTCCTGCTTAATGAGCTGCATTCCGCGTCTGAGTGCGATGAGGAAATGCTTGTTGCTCAGTTCCTAGGGCAGATCAAGGCTCTCTTGGGCCGCTGGCGTGAGGTGGACCGTCATGTAAGCGTTCACCCGCTTGCCAAGCGACACAAGATCGATCTGGTACTCGTCGATGACTAACTCAGAACAAGCCTCTAAATTGCCTGGTCCACCCAACGCGGTCTCTATTGAGATTCGAGATATCCAGGAACGCACGGCCCGATCGGCGGTAGTGCGAACAACGATCACTGCGCAGAAGATCGCGCAAGGAAAGGCGCTCATTGAAGCGGAGATCGTCCAGAATGATGGAATCTATCCACGCAATAAGGGGCGCCTATCCAGGAAGGAGCTATACCGGCGAGCTGGTGTCTCGGAGCAAACGTTCCACGGGGGCGGCAAGAAAACTCACGCCAAGCTGCTGAAGGAGATCGAGGCTTGGCTGGCTAATGTCCTGAGTCAGGTTCCACAAGGCTCAAGAGAGCGTCGAAAGGCAAAGGCCGGTCGTGCAAATATAGCCGAGGCGCAGCTTCGGAAACTCGCTGCTGAGTTCCACAAGATGTACGAGGTGGAGATTCCCCGGCGTGATGAGGAGATCGCGGCTCTACGCAGGCGTATAGAGGAGCTCGAGTTGGAGAATCAACGCCTCCAGCTTGATATGTCGGAAGGCAGACTCGTTCAGTTCTCTGGTGCACTCAGGGCACCGAACATCGAGAAGTCCTGATTAGTTAGATCAGGTGCATTACCTGATCGACGTTGAAATGTTCGAGCGCATAGCCGGAAAATATCGTCAGTGACGAAACGGGAATGCTCCATCCGGTGCTTCAACGGATCTTGCCGCTTCGAGATCCGGCGGACGCGCGGATTGGCGCGATGAGCGCGCACCTGAAGGCACGTCTGAGCCGCGACCTGCGCGACAACTACACGGAGCGGCTTGAACGCCCCGGGTTCGGTGGAGGCTCCAACTCCTGAGAGAATGGAGCCATGAACAAGTCCACCAAGTTTTCCCCTGAGGCTCGCGAGCGCGCGGTGCGCATGGTGCAGGAGCACCGTGGCGAGTCTCCCTCGCTGTGGGCCGCCGTGGAGTCTATCGACCGAAGATCGGCTGTGTGCCGCAGACCTTGCTGAGCTGGATCCAGCGCCACGAGATCGACACCGGCGTTCGCGAGGGTGTGACGACCGCCGAAGCACAGCGGATGAAGGAATTCGAGCGCGAGGTCAAGGAACTGCGCCGGGCCAATGAGATTCTGAAGCTGGCGAGTGCTTTTTCGCCCAGGCGGAGCTCGACCGCCGACTCAAGTCCTAAGGGACTTCATCGACACCCATCGAGCGACGTTCGGGGCCGAGCCTATCTGCAAGGTGCTGCAGGTCGCCCCGTCCGGCTACCGTCGGCACGCCGCCCTTGCATGCGAGCCGCACCGTCGCTGTGCCCGGGCCAAGCGCGACGCGATGCTGGTGCCGGAGATCGAGCGGGTCTGGCGGGGCAGCATGCAGGTCTACAGTGCCGACAAGGTCTGGAAGCAACTGGGCCGCGAAGGCATAACCGTGGCCCGTTGCACGGTCGAACGGTTGATGCGTCGACTGGGCTTGCGCGGTGTCGTGCGCGGCAAGGTAGTGCGCATGACCGTCAGTGATGGCAAGGCGCCGTGTCCGCTGGACCGGGTCAACTGGCAGTGCCGCGCCGAGCGACCCAACCAGCTGTGGGTCTCGGATTTCACCTACGTTTCGACCTGGCAAGGCTGGCTCTATGTGGCCTTCGTCATTGACGTGTTCGCCCGGCGCATCGTCGGTTGGCGCGTCAGCAACTCGATGCGCGCGGACTTCGTGCTTGATGCCCTGGAGCAAGCCCTCTACGCGCGCCAGCCGGAGCGTGATAGCAGCTTGATCCACCACAGCGACCGCGGGTCGCAATACGTCTCGATCCGCTACAGTGAGCGCCTGGCCGAGGCGGGCATCGAGCCGTCGGTGGGCAGCAAGGGCGACAGCTACGACAACGCGCTCGCCGAGACCTTGCTATTCATGGGCCAATGATGCCACGCGTTGCGAAGGCCTATCCGCTTGGCTAGTCGTGGTGTGAGAAATTTCCTACACGCGCCCCTGCGCGCCGGTCGCGCCTGACCTTGCGTGGACCCGGTATCCTTCTGGGGCACGCGATGAGGTCACGATGGCAAGAACCCGCAAGACGTTTGACAGTGTCCGGGCTTCCAGGGATGGGCACGAGTACCACGAGGCCTGGGTAGCGAGAAAATGCCTGGGACTGCTGTGGCCTAAAGACGATCTGGTCGGCATTTCTATCGAAGGGTTTAGCCAAGAAGACCAAAAGGCCGTCACGGCTGAGGCCAACGAAATCGCCGATGCCGTGCTGTACTTCGGCCGTCGCGCCACGTTCTCCCAGGCTCGTCGAGTCGTGGTGGTTCAACTAAAGTATTCCAAGGCCGCCGAGCTCAAGCCGTTCCGCGCGGCGGATGCCAAGAAGACCTTGGGGAAGTTTGCGCGAACGTACCGCACCTGCAAGCGAGATCACGGCACCAAGAAGGCCCGCGACAAGCTTCGCTTCAAGCTGGTCACTAATCGGCCCATTGAGACTGCCTTGATCGAGGCAATTCGTGGCCTGGCCAAGGGCAGCGCCCTCAAGGCCGAGGCGAAAAAGCAAGCAACGCAAGTCACGGCAGCCTGCAAGCTCAAGGGCAAGGACCTGGCCGAATTTGCAGCACGCCTAGTCATGGTCGGGCTGACGGGTGATTTGCACGCGAACAAGCAGCAGCTGGCGATCACCTTGGCAGATTGGTCGGACGCGCGAGATCATTGGGCGCAGGTTCGATTCAACGCCATTCGTGACATGGCTCGCGACAAGGCGGGGCTGGCGAAACAGCACCGAAACCTCATCGCGCGCACGGATGTCCTTGCGGCGCTCCAACTCTCCGATGTGGGTGATTTGCTCCCATGCCCCGCGAGTTTTCCGCCGGTGGGCGCCGTCGTGGATCGCTTGCAATTGCAAGAAGCTGTCGACCTCATCCCGCGCCTGAACCAGCCCTTGGTTATCCATGCCGAAGGCGGCTTCGGCAAGACGGTCTTCATGAATTCCGTTGCGGCCAGCCTGTCCGCAACACACGAGACGATCTTGTTCGATTGTTTCGGCATGGGCCAATACCGTGCGCCGGACGATGCGCGCCACCTTCCCAGCCGGGGCTTGGTCCACATCGCCAACGAATTGGCCTGCCGTGGGCTGTGTGATCCGCTCCTGCCTTCGACGAGTAGCAACGAAGATCTCCTTCGCGCCTTCCGCACCCGCCTCGAGCAGGTTGTGGCGACCATTCGCCGAGGTTCGGTCGACCGACAGCTGGTTCTGCTTCTGGACGCAATCGACAACGCGAACGAGCTGGCGCGCGACTTGGGACAGGATGCGTTTCCGAAGCTGTTGCTTCTGAGCCTGACGCATGGCGCCCCAATCGCGGGGCTGCAGGTGGTGGTCAGCGCTCGAAGTCATCGCCGTCACGCAGCGACCGGCGGTGTTGTCTGCGAGGAGCTAGAGCTCAAGCCGTTCGCAGAGTCCGAAACACAGGCCTTCCTGGTCAGCCGCTTGGAGCGAATGACGGCAGCGACCGTGCAGGTCGCCCAGTCTCGCTCGGTCGGAAATGCACGAGTCCTGGAGCATTTGGCCGAGGATCCCTCGCTGCTGGCACCTTCGGAGATCGGCAAGGTCATCGAACTCGACGACCTGATCCGTCGGCGCATCGCCGAGGCGCTGGCGGAGGCCCGGAACCTGGGCAATCCCGAAACCAACATTCGGGCCTTTCTTGCCGGTCTAGCCACACTGCCGCCGCCGGTGCCTCTGCAGGAGTTCGCCGAGGTCAATGGCATGCCGGAAGGCGCCGTCAGGAGTTTTGCAGCCGACCTCGCGCCGTTGCTCGAGCAGACCAATCACGGGCTGATGTTCCGGGACGAGCCGACCGAGACTTTGATTCGGCGCGAGTACGTGGCTGATGCCTCGGCCCTGCGGGTCTTGGCGAACAACCTGCTCGCGATGCAGCCGCGGTCAGTGTATGCCGCTACGACCTTGCCGGGCTTGCTGCTCCAGTTGGCCGACGGCGATCAGCTATTCCAGCTAGCGTTTGACGATCGGTTACCGGCGGCGATCACGAGCACTGTGGGACAACAGGCCATTCGCCAGGCACGCCTGCGTGCCGCCGCGGGCCATGCCGTCCAAAAGAACGACCTTGATCGATTGGTGCCGCTGCTAGTCGAGATGTCGACGTTGGCCGCCATGGACCAGCGGGGTCTTCAGTACCTGCTGGATCACCCGGATTTGGTCGTCGCCGCTCGCGATGTCGACTCGCAGCGGCGACTCTTCGAAGCGCGCACCAGTTGGCCCGGATCCCGCCATGCGCGCCTGGCGATCGCACACGCGCTAATGGGGGAAGTGGCGGACGCAACGCGCCATGCGCAATGGGTCATCGAATGGCGTGCTCACTATTTCCAGCAAACTTCCGACGAATTCCAGGATCGCGCGCGCCCCGTCTCGCTAGACATGGCCGCAATCCCGCTGAGCTTCTTGGCCCGGGGCGATGCCGAGGCGGCTGCTCAAGACTTGGCGGGTTGGAAGGATTGGTATGCCTTTGACGTAGCCAAGGCGGCCTTCGAGCTGGCGCGGGGACCAGATGCTCAACGATCTGTTCGTGCCGACGTCATCGACCAGTGCTGGGCCGCCCTCGATAGCCCAGGACCGTTGGCGGCGGCGGTGCGCTATGCCGCCGGCGACTCGGCGCGTCAGCGTGCCATTCTTGTTGCTCTGGCCCAGGTCTGTAGGGTCGACGGTGCTGTCGACCTGGGCAGGGAACACTACCGACCCCATGATCGCGCCATTGTTCGTGGCATGTTGGAAGCGGCAGCGATCGCCATAGTGTTGAGAATGCCGTCAGAGGCGGCCGCCATTGTCGGCGCGTTGCCACTGACGTCGCCGTCGCTGCACGTATTCATGGACGACTACTGGACAGGCGATATCTATCCCTTCCTCGCACGGCAGGTGATTGAACGGCTTGCCAAGGGCGAGCGCACCGCCGGACGACACCTCCTGCCGCGCGAACTGGCGGATCTCGCGCAAGAAGTCCCCACCGAGCTGGATGGTGCGGAGTTTGTCAAGGCGTTGAAGGTGGCGCTCGAGGCCGAATACGCGGCCAAGAGCAAGGCGACCGATGCTCGCGAGCGAATGACGCATGGCACCAAGGAATCCCTGGAGCGGTTCATCAATGAACGCCTTCCCGCCTGGGTGCGGGTGACCCATGCATTCGAGGCGGCACTTGGTGCGGGAAGTGACGGCGCGCCGCCTTCGTTGGCGCCGCTGACCAGCGTATGGAAAGAGCTGCGTGCGAAGGACGACTACTACTCAGGAGGGTCTCAGGCTCGAATTCAACACAACGCCGTCGGGGAGCGCTTGTTGACACTGGCCTTGACAGCCAACGAGAACGTCGTGGCAACAGAGGTCGAGGCGTTCGCCACGGCGGCGAATGAACCGGGAACCACTCCCGTTGCAAATCTCATCGACATCGTGGCGCTGCTGGCCGCCCGTCCACGGTTTCAGGCATTAGCAGGGTCACTTGCGATCAAGGCGAATGCGGCAACCGAGCGGGAAGATGAGGTAGGGGAGCGGGCGACGCACTTGGCGCGTTTGGGTCAGGCGATGTCGCTGGCCAGCCCCGCCGAGTCGGTCGTGTACTTTCGCCGGGGATTGGACCAAATGGACGCCATCGGTTCGGGCGACTACCAATTCGTGAACGGCCTGATGCACCTGGCCAGTTCGTTGCGAGGGGACGAGATCGCCGATCTCGACAGCCACACCTTGTCGAACATCTGCGAGCTCAACCTGGGCGAAGAACGGAAGTTTCACTGGGGCATGTACGGTTCGGCGATGGCCAAGGCGTCGGGCCTGAAAGGCCTAGCGAAGTTGGCCCGGTGGCAGGATCGGGGACGCATCTCGTTCAACTACACCTTGCTGCCCTATTTGCGGGCGCTCGTCAAGCTGGACAAGCTGGACCCCGCACTTGCGGTCATCTTGCTTCGACTTTCCAATCCGGCCGAACTGTACGTTTGCGGAACCGAGCATCTGGTTTTGGCATTCGAGGCGAAGGCAGCGGGACGCCAATGGCCGATCGCGCGCGAATTGATTGCGCAATACCTGCAGAACAATCCAGGCTCGCTCGGTTCGGATGTTCCGCGAGCACTCGCCAAGTTCGCACAAACCACCCAAGGCGATGCTCCTTCGGAGGTCAATTACCTCTTGGCTTCGGCCGATCGCATTGCGGTTTCGCGAGACGATTACAACAAGCTCAACAACTGGCGCGCACCGGTAGCGCCAACTGGCACGCCGGACTGGGTGTCGGAGGAGGAGGAGGCCAAGGCGCGTGTGATGGCGCTAGCCGACAGCCTGGACCCTCTGGATGACGTGTCCATGGGACGGGCGCTTGAGGCCGCCGGTGCCTTGAAGACGGGAACGCGATTCACCCGCGATGTCTTAGATTTGATGCGGGCCAAGGTCTTGTTTCAGGACTGGCCGCGGTTCATCCAGGCCATAGCGCGACAGCCCTTGCTCGACCTTTTCGACAAAGAGCATGAACTGACCCGATGCAAGGATCAGTGGTCCGGTGCGTCGCTGGCGGTGGGCGAGGCCTTGCGAGGCTGCATAGAAGCCGTCGTCCGCGAAAACGCCTTGGAGTTCATCGAGCATGACTATCTGTCCACGTATCACTTGAAGGCTTTCGAGGAACTTTGCGACGTCGACCGTCGCTCGCTGTTGATGCTGCTGATTCAAGAATTGTCGCGCCCGAAAACCCCCGTGCCTGCCTCGGTCTGGCTAAATTTCGCCGCGGAGTTCAATGAGTCCGCAACGCCTGGGGTAGGCCAGGGTGCCTTGACCCGCCTTCTGCAAAGCGGCCCCGCGAAGCTGGCCTCCAATTCGGAGGACGGACCGTTCCGGAACAACCTCATCCCAACCGACGACCCGACGCAATCGGCCGCTGGGCTGATCTGGTTCGAGTTGGGGTCGGCCGTGGCCTACCGCCGGTGGCTCGCGGCCCACAGTCTGCGCACCGCGGTGCGCCTGGGCCGCCCGGGTGTGCTGGATGCCGTGGTGGCGTGCTTCGATCGGCGGGATTCTGCGCCGTTCCATGCACCTGAACTTCCGTTCTTCTATCTGCACGCTCAGCTGTGGCTCTTGATCGCCCTGGCGCGGATCGCCATGGACTCACCCGAAGCGGTCGTCAAGCACCGCGCGATGCTCGAAGGCATCGCCTTGAACGACGCTGAGCACCATGTTCTGCGCAAGCACTTTGCCACTCGCGCACTCGAGGCATGCGTCCGCAGCGGTCACCTTACCTTGTCCAAGTCCGCGTCCAAGAAGCTAGGAAACGCCAACCGATCACCGTATCCACTCAAGCAATCGAAGGACCACAGCGGAAGTTCGTTTCGACATTCCCGGCCCGATGGGATCGCGGCACCCGATCCGGAACTGCATTTGGACTATGACTTCGGCAAGGACGACGTCACGCACATGGCCGCCTTGTTCCGTCAGCCCCACTGGGAGACAGTGGATGCCATCACCGCGTGGGTGCGTCGGCACGACGCAGCAATCACCTACATGAGCGAGTCGAAGGGGCGCCCGCGGCATGGGCGTGACTACCATCGGGGCCTCAACCCAGAACATCACACGTATGGCGAGCAGCTTTGCTGGCACGCCCTGTTTGGCGTCGCCGGCGAGCTCCTTGCCTCGCATCCGGTGGTGCGGGGGCCGTATGACGAGGAGGATCCGTGGGCCGATTGGCTCAGGCGTCAGGTGTTGTCCCATGCCGACGGGTGGTGGCTGGCCGATGGCACAGATCCCCAACCTTTGGACACCTGGGCAACGCTGCGCGTGGTGTCAGAGCAGAAGGTCGAAATGACGAGCGATTCGGCGACCTTGCAGGAACTGCTCGGCATCCATCCGAAGATCGGCGACTGGTTGGTCGTGGACGGCGACTGGCGATCCACCGAAAACATCGGCATCCATGTGATGTCTGCGTTGGCACCACGCAGCAAGAGCAGGGCGTTGGCCGAATCCGTCGCCGCCATGGACCCATTCCAGGCCTACTTCCCTCGGCTTCAGCCCTATGAGGATGAGGGTCTTGGCTCATCGAATCGCAATGCGCCATACGTGCCTTGGATCGTGATCAGAGACGAGGACGCGCGGCTCGACGAGCCTGACGTCTTGGGCGTGTCGGGGGCAACGCGGCGTGGGTGCCTAAGCCAGGCGGCGAACGCATTCGGGCAACTACAGACATCAGATCCGTTTAGTCGCCGATGGGCGACGCCATCCGGCGATGTGATGGTCCGCTCGGAGATGTGGATCGACGAAAACCGCGGACGCGATGGGCGCACCTCAGGGTCGCGACTGCTGTGCCGCGCCGCGTTCGTCCGCGACTATCTGGCAGCCAGTGACGCCGACTTGCTCGTGCTTGTGCTGTTGCGAAAGTACGACGAGGGGCATGGGGACCAAGCGTCTCGCTATTGGCACACCACGGCGGTCGTGCGGATCACGGCGGAACTCGAGGTTGCCTACTACCCGGGCCGAGCTAACGAGCTGCACGAATCGAAGTATTAGGAGCCGCTCGGGGCGCGATCGGCTGACTCGACTGAATGATCGACGTAGGTGGGGAGCGGTAGGCTGATGAGCGATTCGAACAGCGTCGCGTGCCATCGGGGGAACAGGCGTCGACTCAACCACCGGCCCGCGCCTGGCACCGTTGAACCCGGAGCACTTGTCCCGCCATCAAGGGTTTAGGCTAGGCCGGTCGACACACCTCAGGGGGCGACGGTGTACCTGGCCAAGCTATCCATCTCAAACTTTCGCAAACTGGCCGCGGCTGAACTCAGCTTCCAGCCGGGCCTCAATGTCCTGGTGGGAGCCAACAATGTCGGTAAGACAGCGGTCATCGACGCCTTGCGTGCGCTGCTGGCTGGGCACGATGAGCCCTACCCGCGACTGGGCGCAGAAGACGTCCACCAACCCAAGGCCGGCACGGCCGCCGGGGGGATTACGTTCCAGTACGTCTTCCGTGGACTAGATCTGGATGACGAGGCCGACTTTCTGCCCGCACTCAAGCCCGCGGCCGACGGCGTGTTGGAAGCCCACTTTACGGTTCGATACTCCGAGCCGGACAAGGCGGGCCGGCTGCGATTCAAGCGCTGGTGTGGCGACCACGAAGACGTTGGCTTGACAGCCGACATCATGGAGAACCTCCGTGGGGTCTACCTGCCCCCACTGCGAGACGCCGCCCAAGGGCTAAAGCCCGGCCGGAGCAGCCAACTCTCGCGACTGATGCGTTTGCTGTCGGACACCACCGGGCAAGACAAGATCACCGAATTGCTTAAGGCTCTGGACGACGAGCTGCGCAAGCAGACGCCAATCAAGGACACCCAGACTGCGATCGATCTGCGCCACCGCACCATGCTCGGCGCGCAATTGGCGCAAACCCTCGATGTCGGGTTGAGCGGGACCGATTTTCAGCGCCTCGCCGCCCGCCTGTCGCTGTCAGTCGATGCCCTAGAAATCGAACAGAACGGCCTCGGCTTCAACAACCTCATCTTCATGGCCGTGGTCCTGAGCGAGTTGGCACGAAACCCGGATGCCAGCTATCGCAGTCTGATCATCGAAGAACCAGAAGCCCACTTGCATCCCCAGTTGCAGGCAGTGCTGTTGCGCTACTTGCAGAGCGTGCAGGCCGCCGAGGGTGAAAAACCGGTACAGCTGTTCGTGACCAGTCATTCACCCAACTTTGCGAGTATCGCCGATCTCGACAGCCTGGCCTGCCTCGTCGACACGGGCAATGGCGTCGAAACCTTTTTCCCGCGCACAGTAGGCTTCGGTAAGGGCAAGCGTGAGAAGCTCGAGCGATACCTTGATGTCACGCGCGCCGAATTGTTCTTTGCGCGACGAATGATCTTCGTGGAGGGCGCGGCGGAATTGATGCTGGTGAGCGTTCTCGCTCAGCGCTTGAATGCCAATTTGAGGCAGCACGGTGTCAGCCTCATCAGTGTCGAAGGATTGAACTTCGACTCGTTCCTGGCGCTGTTCGGCGAGAAGGCGCTGAAAATTCCAGTCGCCCTAATCACCGATGCCGACCCACCGGACGTCCCCGACGCCGACGGCAAGCCGCAAGCGGTATACCCCGCTGCCGGCCAGACGGTAACCGTATCGGATAACACGGCATTGATGCAGAAGAGCCAGGACGCCTTGGTTCGCGTGTTTCATGGCGTCAAGACGTTCGAGTACGACTTGGCGCTGCACGAGGACAACCGAACCGCCATGTTGTCCGTCCTGACGGAAATGCACCCGAAAATTGCAGCGATGGTACAGGCCGATGTCGCCGCTGCGCCAAGCGACGCGGCCAAAGCCCGCGCGTTGTTTCGCGGCATGTTCGAACGCGATCACAACAACGTCCAGAAGGGACGCTTTGGGCAGGCCCTTGCGCAAGTCCTGTCAGACCCCAAAGTCGCCTGCACTGTCCCGAAGTACCTGCAAGACGCGATCTCCCATGCCTGCCAAGTCGCTCCATCGGCATGAGCACGTTGTCGGGCGAACAGAAGGCCATTGTCGAGGCGCCGTTGGGGCCGCTCGCGGTAATCGCCTGTGCCGGGAGCGGCAAGACGCACACCGCGGTTTATCGTTTGATTGAGATCCGCCGCCAGCTGGGCGATAGCCGCGGCCGGGTCGCCTTGCTCTCCTTTTCGAATGTCGCCGTTCAAACCTTTCGAGACAATTATCTGCCCCTAGCGGAAACCCTGCCTCCTGGGGCGGGTCGGCAGCGCGTCGACATCGATACCCTAGATAGCTTCATCACCAGCCACCTGCTGCGCCCGCATGCGGCGCGCACAATGGGCTGTCCACGCACTCCGTTTCTGGTGACCGGGACCGAACCATTCCTTAAGAATGCCGACTTTGCGTTCTGGGTTTCGTCTGCGGGCGGAAAGAAGTTTCCCGTCCCGTCCGACGAAATCGAGAGCGTCGTTGCGAACCAATCCGGGGCCGTCACGCAATTCAGCTACCGCAGCTTCAAGACCCTAGTTCCAATCAACGGCGGGGCGGCGGTCGTCGCGCGGCTAGGGAAGATCGGGGCTTATACACACTCCCTTGGGCAGTACTGGGCGCTGCGCACGCTCCAAGATCAGCCACCGATTCTCAAGGCTTTGGTCCGCCGCTACCCGCACATTCTCGTCGACGAATCGCAAGATATCGGCACGATGCACCAGGCAATCTTGGAGACCCTGGCCGCCGCCGGCGCACAAATCACATTGATCGGCGATCCGGCGCAGGGCATCTACGATTTTGCGGGCGCCAACGGCCGGTTCCTGATCGACTACGGCACCAAGGCGGGTGTACACAGCTACGCGCTGACGCGCAACTATCGATCGATTCCGTCGGTTGTGGCGTTGGCAAACGCATTGGCGGTGCGCTCGGACGTGGCCGAGCGCACCGTACCAGCCCAAGCCCATGGCGTCTATTTCATCGGCTACAAAAAGGCAGAGCGAGAGAAAGTGCTGATCGCTTTTCAGAATGCCGTCGTAGCCGCAGATCTGATCGTCGAAAGGTCGGCGGTCGTGTGCCGTGCCACCGCCACCGCGGATGCGTTGACCGGTTCCGATAGCTCGCTCGGCCATGGCTTGGTCAGGCAGTTCGTCCGTGCAACCCTATTGCGCGACCAGCGGCGCGACTATTCCGGTGCGTTCAAGGCGGTAGCCAGCGGCATTGCTGGCCTTCTCAAGAAGCCCGGCGAGGGATGGCTGGCGGGCGTAACCCAACCGGCCCGGCACCCCGAAATGAAAGCCGTGCGCCGTGAGCTTTGGCACTTCACCCGCAATCCGGACAACGGATTACCGGATTCGGCCCTGGTGGCAGATGCCCAGTGGCAGCCTCGACTTCTAAACAACGTGCGCGCTCTTCTGGATCGCCTCAATACCAATTTTGCGTTGGAATCGGCCGACAACCTGGGCAGTCGGCTGACCAAGGCAAAATTGCCCAGCGCTCCACTGCGCGCGGGCGCGGATTTGGCTTCAGGCCCGCGTGCGAACCTACGCATCCAGACGGTTCACAAGGTCAAGGGGGAAACCCTGGATGCGGTGCTATACATCGCCGAAAAGGATCACGCCGAAGCACTCCTCGCTGGCGCAGATACCGAACTCGGCCGCATCGGCTATGTCGCGGTCACTCGTGCTCGAAACCTGATCTGGCTCGCAGTCCCGTCTGCGGCGCTGGATACCCTGCGTCCCTCGCTACTTGCCAGAGGCTTCAAGGAAGTCGGTACCGCCTAGCCCAGGCCTGAACGTGACAACGTCCAGCAAGAGCTAAGAAAAGGGCTATTTGCAAAATGTGGTTGAAACGGGGCGGTGATGCGGAGGCAAGATTTCTGCCCGTAACCCGTAAGTTGCAAGATGTGGTTGACAGGCCCTGCCCAAGTGGTATGCTCATCCTTGCACGAAGTGGTTGGGGGACGAGATGGCCGAGGGCAACGGTTCCAGCGTTTCGCTAGCGGACTTCATCTGGAAGAACGCCGAAGACCTGTGGGGCGACTTCAAACACACGGACTTTGGCAAGGTCATCCTGCCGTTCACGTTGCTGCGCCGCCTGGAGTGCGTCCTGGAGCCTACGCGGAGCGAGGCTCTCGCAGCTTGCGCCGCACACGGGGAATCCGGCCTTGATCTGGACCTGATCCTTCGCCAGGTTACCCGTCACCCCTTCTACAACACCTCGAACTACGCCCTCGCGACGCTCGGTGGCACGAAAACCCGGCAGAACCTGCAGGATTACGTGGCCCGGTTCTCGGACAACGCCCGCGTCATATTCGAGCAGTTCGACTTCAGCAATACGGTGGTTCGCTTGGACAAGGCTGGCCTGCTGTTCAAGATCTGCAAGAACTTCGCGGACGTCGATCTCCATCCGAGCGTGGTCCCCGATCGGGTGATGAGCAATCTGTACGAGCACCTGATCCGCCGCTTTGGCGCGGAAGTGAACGAGGGTGCCGAGGACTTCATGACGCCGCGCGACGTGGTGCATTTGGCGACCACGCTACTGCTGGATCCGGACGATGCACTGTTCGAGGCGAATCCGGGCCTAATCCGCACGCTCTATGACCCGGCCTGTGGCACAGGTGGCTTTTTATCCGACGCCATGAGCCACGTCGCCGAGTACGGGAACCGGTTCAAGGTGCCGCCGGTACTGGTTCCCTACGGCCAGGAACTGGAGCCGGAGACGCATGCGGTGTGCCTGGCCGGCATGCTGCTGCGCACCTTGGCCTCCGATCCGGGCCGCGACCTCTCCAAGAACATCGCTGGCCCCTACAGCACTTTGTCGCGCGATGCCTTCGCTGGCGAGCGCTTCCATTACGGCCTAGCCAATCCCCCGTTTGGCAAGAAGTGGGAGAAGGACAAGGATGCGGTCGAGGCGGAGCACAAGCGGGGCTTCGAGGGGCGCTTTGGTCCGGGGCTGCCTCGCATCAACGATGGCTCGATGCTGTTCCTGCTGCACCTGGCCAGCAAGCTGGAGCTGCCGGAGAAAGGCGGCGGCCGCGCCGCCATCGTCCTGTCCGGCTCGCCCCTGTTCAACGGCGGCGCCGGTTCAGGCGAATCGGAAATCCGACGCTGGCTGCTTGAGAGCAACCTGGTCGAGGCCATCGTCGCCTTACCGACCGAAATCTTCTTCCGCACTGGCATCGGTACCTACCTCTGGATCCTCTCCAACAAGAAGCCCGACCATCGCCGGCACAAGGTCCAGCTGATCAATGCAACCGGCCTGTGGACCTCCATCCGGAACGAGGGCAATAAGCGCCGCAAGATCAGTGACGAGCAGATCCGGCAGATTGCGGACCTTTACGCTGCTGCTGAGCTGGGCGAGCTGAGCCGGGTGCTCGACTACCGGACCTTCGGCTACCGGCGCATCCGGGTGTTGCGCCCGCTGCGCATGCGCCTGCACCTCACCGAGGAAGGCTTGGCCAAGCTCCGCGAGGAGAAGGCCTGGCTGAAGCTCAGACCCCTGCAACAAGCCGCCTGGAGCGACGTGCTGGCTGCGTACCTCGGCTCGGTCCAGCCGTTCAGTTGGGCCGAGCGCTTGGTTGCCGACGTGGCGCGTGCCGATGCCGAGGTGGGCAAGGTCGGCAAGACCTTCGTCAAAGCCCTGGTCCGTGCGCTTGGCGTGCGGGATCCGGAAGGGGAACCCGTCCTTGACTTGGACGCCAAGGCCGTTGCCGATTCCGATCTGACCGATTACGAGAATGTCCCTCTCGCCGAGCGCGTCGAGGACTACTTCGCGCGCGAAGTGCTGCCGCATGTGCCGGATGCCTGGATCGACGAAACGTTCCGCGATGACAACGACAAGGACGTGGGCCGCGTCGGCTACGAGATCAACTTCAACCGCTACTTCTACAAGTACATCCCGCCACGGAAGCTCGAGGAGATCGATGCCGACCTGAAGCAGGTCGAAGCCGAGATCGCGGCCTTATTGGGCGAGGTGACCGAGTGAGGCCTGAACTACCTCGCGGCGCGCTCTTGCGTTCGGCGACTAGCGCGTTATGCTACATAGCAATCATGCCCGCCTCGCCTCTACCGACTTCGGTCGGCAAGCGCATTTTGGCGGGTTTTTCTTTTGGGGCTTGCGCGTGAACCCACCGCGCAAGGCCCCGGCCAAGCCCGCCACCACCCTCGACGAGCAGATTGCCCTGCTGCGCCGGCGCGGCATGGCCATCGTCGACGAGGATCGGGCCCGGCACTACCTCGGGCACCTCAACTACTACCGGTTGCGCGGCTATTGGATGGACTTCGAGCAGCCCGATGGCACCGGGGAGCATCCATTCCGGCCGGGCACCACGTTCGAGGCCGTCATCGACCTCTACGACTTCGACCGCCGCCTGCGGCTGGAGATCAACGACGCCATCGAGCGCTTTGAGGTATCCCTTCGCACCCGCTGGGCTTATGTCCTGGGCCACCGCGACGGGCCGATCGCGCATCGCAACGCGACGCTGTTCAATGCCAGCCACTCCGAACTCTTGCGGCGCGTCGAAGCGCTCTACAACGACCGGAAAGAGGTCTTCCTGCGGCATTACCTCGAACGCGATGAGGAACCGCCGATCTGGGCGTTGTGCGAAGCGCTGTCGCTGGGTGACCTGTCCAAGTGGCTGCGCTCCCTGAAGCACCATCGCGATCGCCAGGCTATCGCTGACGCCTACGGGCTCCACGAAAGGCCCTTTGGCTCCTTCGTCGAGCACCTCGCCTACATCCGCAATGTCTGCGCGCATCACGCCCGGCTGTGGAACAGGCCACTCGTCGTGGCAACCCTCGCTTTGCCGAAGAAGCCGCCTGAACTTGTTGCGCAACTCCAGCGCGATCCTGCGCGAGCGAGACGCCTGTACAACGCCCTGACCGTGCTGGCCGGGCTGATGCCCACGATCGACCTGGCGCGAACGGATGCGCATGCTGATCGCGGAGCGCCCGGATCTCTGGGCGGACATGGGATTCCCGCAGGACTGGCAGGCCTTCGACCTTTGGCAGGAGAGCGAGTGATGGGCATGCAGATAGCCACACGCCGCGGCCTGGTGTACGAGGGAGAGATCAATTTCTACCGCGCGATTCATCCGATTCCGGTCCTTACGCGTGCAACCTGTGCATGGCTGGCGAGCGGTGCGGACTGGCCGGCATGCCCGTCTCCTCTCTTTCGCGAGGACTCCTTCGACCCTGTGACCCGGATCCGGCGCGGACGCCTGTACGTGAGGGGCGACCGGCCACCGCAAAATCTCCCAGCGGCGAATGTTCACAACTACCCATTTGGCCCACATATCGGCGTTGGCACTGGCGAATGGGACGCCGAGTGCTTCTATCGCCCTATCCATCAAGGGGATATTGCGCCGACAACTCGACTCGAAGCGGCACTGATCGAGCTAGGCGACCATGGATTCACGACACAATGGCGCGTCGTGGCAACTGAGCGCATCTCCAGCGGCGAACTGCTGTTCACTCTGCGCGCGCGCTCATCCATGGGGGCTTTGCCGGCACTTGCGGACGCCTTGTTAGCGCGTGATGGCAGTCCTGTACCCGCCGCACCCATCCGCGAGGCTCTGGATCAGCTGGTGGATGCGTTCCATCGGCAGCAGCCGGTACCCATCGTGGACGTCTGTCGGGAGACGGCGCGCGTCATCCTCGCCGCCTGGACTGGCGCGGCGGCCAACGCAAAGGATCTCAAGGACGTGATCAAGAAGATTCCCGAATCTGACAAGCGCGAGGCGCTGGTGGGCGCGGCAAAGGTGATCAATCGACTGCACTCGCGCGGGAAGTCATCGGAACAGGAACGTCGGGTCGCCGCAGGTGAAGACTTGCGGTTCGTGTGCATGGAGGACGCGGAGGCCTCGGTGCAGCTTGTGGGCTTTTTGCTCCGCGACATCGGTTGGGCCGCAATATGAGCCACTACAAGCGCTATCCGACTTACAAAGACTCCGGCGTGGAGTGGATTGGGCTGGTGCCGGAGCATTGGGAAGTGAAGCGGCTGCGACACGTCGCGGCGCTGAACCCCGCGCCGGAATGGCGGGAGCTTGAGCGGCAGCAGACGGAGTATCCGTTCCTGCCGATGGAGGCTATTGGCGAGGCAGGCGTACTTGATGTCAACGGGCGCAAACCGCTCGATGAGTGCCGCAGCGGATACACCTACTTCGCGGAAGGCGATGTTGTCTACGCCAAAGTCACGCCCTGCTTCGAGAATGGCAAAGGCGCCGTCATTCGTGGTCTGGAGAGCGGTCATGGCTTCGGCACGACCGAGCTGACGGTACTGCGGGCAACCGCGATTGATCGTGACTACTTGTACGCGTTGACGTTTGCCGATTCCTTCAGGCGGCCAGGCGCCTCGGAAATGCTCGGCAGCGGCGGACTCAAGCGCGTACCAGACGAGTTTGTGCGTAACTACCGGGCGGCTATCCCACCCCTCGTCGAACAATCCACAATCGCCGCCGCCCTCGACCGCGAAACCGCCCGCATCGACGCGCTGATCGCGAAGAAGACGCGCTTCATCGAGCTGCTGAAGGAGATGCGCCAGGCACTCATCACCCACACCGTCACCAAGGGCCTCGACCCGAACGTGAAAATGAAGGACTCCGGCGTGGAGTGGATTGGGGAGGTGCCGGAGCATTGGTCGAGCATACCGATCCGACGAGTTGCCAGATTGGAATCAGGACATACTCCCAGCCGGTCCGCACCTGATTATTGGGAGAACTGCACGATTCCTTGGTTCACCCTTGCAGACATTTGGCAGGTGCGCAGAGAGGGTCTTGTTGTCGTCAATGAAACCTCCGAGCGAATTAGCGAGCTTGGAATAGCGAACTCGTCGGCCCGAAAGCTGCCGGCGGGGACAGTCATCCTGTCTCGGACTGCCTCTGTTGGCTTTCCAGCCATCATGGGATGCGAGATGGCGACGTCACAGGACTTTGCGGCCTGGATTTGTAGCGATCGTCTCTACAATCGGTTTTTGTACTTGAGCCTTGTAGCCATGCGAGAGGAACTCGGCAGGCTAACGATGGGATCAACCCACAAGACCATTTACATGCCGGACATCGAGCAGCTTCGGTGTCCACTGCCGCCAGTCTCGGAGCAGCAGCGGATTGTCGAGTTTGTTGGGCGGCAGACTGATCGAACGAACGCACTCGCCGCGAAAGTCGAACGCAGCATCACCCTCCTCAAAGAACGCCGCTTCGCCCTCATCACCGCCGCCGTAACGGGAAAGATTGATTTGGCGAGAGGAGATAGCGCATGAAATTTCAAAAATATGCAGTTGCCTATCTGGATATTTTGGGCTTCTCCGACTTTGTTAAAGCCGCTGAAAATTGTCAGGAAAAATTGGACGCCTTGGGCAGATTGTTTAATGAGGTGATTCCGAAAGAGATAACAGCCGAAGGCAGAAACTCCGAGTATCCGGCTGATCTGTGTCTCAAGTGTTTGAGTTGTTCGGATAGTCTAATTGTCTCGGCGCCTATTTCCGATAATTGCAGTTACCCTGCCTTGATTGCCGTGTCGATCAAGGCCATCCAGATTGCACACGCAATACTGGACATGGGGTTTCTGGTGCGTGGCGCTCTTGCCGTCGGCAATGTTTACCGCACCGATTCCAATGTCCTTGGCGCCGGCTACCAGGAAGCGGTAAACGGCGAAAAAGCAGCACGCAATCCACAGATCGTGCTGACTGATTCGGCAAAGAACGAGTTGGACAGATTGATTAGTGGCCCCAACTGCCCACGTTATGCGATTTTTGCGAAAAACGAGTTAGGACAGGTCGTACTGGATTCCATATACCCGCATGAAACTTACTTGCCGACCACGTCTATGTCGGTGGGTGAATATTACGGACGCTATCGCAGTACCATAGTGCAGAACTTGTCCCATGAAGATCTACGAGTGAGGGAGAAGTGGCTCTGGTTTGCAGGCTTCTTCAATGCGAATGTTCGGTATTTTGGATCAATGATAGGACGTGACATCCAAGAGATCGATCAAGAATTGCCAAGTATCACGATGAATTATTTGAATCCACCGGCCACAGATCGGCGTTGGCTGGATGATTTTAGGGCGTCTGGGGTAAGGGTGATCTTGACTGAGCCCAATCATGCGAGAAAGCCATGAACGCCGCGCCGCGCTCATCACTGCGGGCGTCACCGACCCGATCGACGGGCGCGACGCGGCATTGACCGACAGAGAAAACGACCCATGCAGCGCCTGAAAGCCATCACCGATACCGATCTGGAGCGACTCGGCGAATTTCTCGCCTCGGACGACGCGCCGAAAGCCATGGATGTCGCCACGTTGGAAGGTTGGTTGACCGCGCTGGCCATCGGCCCCGGCCTAGTTCTGCCTTCCGCCTGGTTGCCCTGGGTGTGGGACTTCGAGCAGGGTCAGGAGGCGGTGACCTTTCAAAGCGAGCAGCAGGCCAACGAGGTGTTGAGCACCCTGATGGGCCTGTCCAACCGGATCATCCAAACCTTCCAGCAGGATCCGGCATCGTTCGAGCCGGTTTTCTACCGCCGCGTGGCGTGGGGCGCGCCGGAGTGGTGCGAGGGCTTTCTCAAGGCGACCCAGCTTTTCGACGCCGAGGCGTGGGCCGCCCTTTGGGCGATGGATGCCATGAAGGCCGTTGGGGATCCCGACCGCAGCAGCCTGGTGACACCTTTTCTGCGCTTGGGCGATGTGGCCGGTATGGAGATCACGGATCAGGAAGACGACGCCCAGCGGTGGGTGAACGCCATCGTGCCGGCGCTGGTGGGCATTCATGCTCACTGGGCGAAACACAAGAAGACCCACGCGGGCGGGCGGGTCAGTGCGCCCGCGTGGCGCGCATCGCCGAAGGTGGGCCGCAACGATCCCTGTCCATGCGGTTCGGGCAGGAAGTTCAAACAGTGCTGCGGTGGACCACAGACCCTGCATTGAGGGCATGCATCGAAATGGCTACGCATCCGCAAACCATCCAGATTTTTCTGCCGTCGGCAGATCCGCAAGGCATTCGCGTGGCAAGCATCACCACCCGCATCGTCCAACTCATCGATGTTCCCCGAAGCCTGCTGGATGCTTTCCTTAAGATGCCTGAGTCCAATCAGGTCGGGATCTACTTTCTGTTTGGCGAGGATCCCGAAACCGCTCAACCTCGCGTATACATCGGACAGACTGGAACGCTTGCCCAGAGACTGCTGAAACATCACCAGGAAAAAGATTTCTGGAACCGGGCACTTGTCGCCATCTCGCTGACCAATAATTTGACGACCACCCATGCACTGTTCCTCGAATGGCTGGCATTGAAGGCGGCGAGCGATGCGGGCCGCTATGCCATCGACAACATCAATGCAGGAAGCCACACGCATACGACGCCTCCACTGGCTGCGGAATGCCATGAGCTGTACGACACGCTGCGCGTGTTGACGACGACCCTTGGCTACCCCCTGTTTGAGCCGCTGATCAAGGACTCTCTGCCCAAGGAGACAGAGAACGCTCGCCTTGTGTACTGCAAAGCCTCGGGCGCGGAAGCCCGCGGATTGGAAACAGAGGAAGGCTTCGTTGTACTGAAGGGATCCTCTGGACGAATCGAAACGGTCCCGAGCTTCAGCAACCGTGTGCGCGAGCGTCTTATCCAACAAGGCGTCATTGCCATCGATGGAAATCGCATCCGCTTCGAGAGGGACTATCTGTTTTCCTCCCCAAGTGCGGCTGCCGACTGCATAACCGGCCGCAGCGCCAACGGGCAAACCGAGTGGAAAGACTCCCAAGGGAAAACCCTAAGGGAGGTGCGCGAGCTGATGAGTCGGCGGGAGGGTGTTCAATGAATAGCGGCAACAAAGCACACCAGGAAAGGCACTTCGAGGAGTACGTCGTCGCCCAGCTCCAGATGCAGGGCTGGCGGGTTGGCGACACCAAGCGTTACGACACCGAGCGCGCCTTGTACCCGGACGATCTGGTGGCCTGGCTGGAAGCCACGCAGGCCGACAAGTGGGCCAAACTGTGCAAGGACTATCCGGACGATCCGCGCGGCGCGCTGATGGATCGGCTGGCCAAGGTGCTGGAGAAGGACGGCACCGTGCATGCCCTGCGGCGCGGGTTCTCCATCGCCGGCTGCGGGCATATCGACCTCTCCGAAGCTGCGCCCGAGGACCGGCGCAACGCTGAGGTGCTCAAGCGCTACGCGGCGAACGTCCTGCGCGTGGTGCCCCAACTGAAGTACCACCCGGCGCGCGAGCTCGCGATCGATCTGGGGTTCTTCATCAACGGCCTGCCGGTTGCGACCGTCGAGCTCAAGACCGATTTCACCCAGTCGGCCGCCGCTGCCGTGGAGCAGTACAAGATCGACCGGCAGCCGCTCGATCCCAAGACCCGGCGCCGGGAGCCGCTGCTGACGTTCAAGCGGGGCGCCATCGTGCACTTCGCGATGTCGGACTCGGACATCCAGATGACGACTAAGCTGGATGGCGAGAACACGTTCTTCCTGCCTTTCAACCAAGGTCAGGACGGTCATGCTGGCAACCCACCGCGAACCGACGGCGAGTACCCCGTCGCCTACTTCTGGGAGCGTGTCTGCCAGCGCGATGCCTGGCTGCGGATCTTCCACAGCTTCGTCTACATCGAGAAGAAGGACGTGGTGGACCTGTATGGCAACTGGTCCAAGAAGGAAACCCTGATCTTTCCGCGCTTCCACCAGTGGGATGCGGTGAACCGGATGATTGCGGATGCCAAGGCCCATGGGGCGGGGCTGTCCTACCTGTGCGAGCACAGCGCTGGATCCGGCAAGACCAGCACCATTGCCTGGACGGCCCATGATCTGATCAAGCTGCGCAGTGACGACGGCGAGGCCGTCTTCGACAGCGTGGTCATCGTGACCGACAGGACTGTGCTGGACAGCCAGCTGCAGGACGCGGTGAAGCAGATCGACCATCAGTTCGGGGTGATCGCGGCGATCGATCGCCAGAAGTCCTCGAAGTCCAAGAGCAAGCAGCTCGCCGAGGCGCTGATCGCCGGGACGCCGATCATCGTGGTGACGATCCAGACCTTCCCCTACGCGCTGGAAGCGATCGTGACCGAGCCGAAGCTGAGGGATCGGCACTTTGCCGTCATCATCGACGAGGCGCACGCATCCCAGACCGGCACGAACGCCGCCAAGCTGCAGACTGCCCTGTCCATGACTACGGAAGGCGGCACAGCCGCGCTGAGTGTCGATGAGCTGCTGGAGCAGTTGCAGAAATCCCGGGTGCGGCCGAAGAACCTCAGCCACTTCGCGTTCACTGCGACACCGAAGCACGCCACGTTCATGCTGTTCGGGCGTACGCGGGACGGCCGCAAGCCCAGTAAGGACAATCCCCCCGAGGCCTTCCATCGCTATCCGATGCGCCAGGCCATCGAAGAGGGCTTCATCCTCGACGTGCTGCTGGGCTACGTGCCCTACAAGACGGCCTTCAATCTCGCCAAGCAGTTGGAGGACACCCGGCGCGTCAGCGGCAAGGCGGCCAAGCGGGCGCTGGCCCAGTGGATGAGCCTGCACCCCACGAATGTGACCCAGAAGGTGCAGTTCATCATCGAGCACTTCAGCGCCAACGTGGCGCAGCGCCTGGACGGCAAAGCCAAGGCGATGGTGGTGACCAGCTCGCGCGCTGCAGCCGTGCGCTACAAGAAAGGTTTCGACGCCTACATCGCCAAGCACCCGGAACATGCCGGCATCCGCTCGCTGGTGGCCTTCTCCGGCAAGCTCACCGGCAAGCAGGTCATGCACGCCGACGATGAGCGCCTGGCAGGGGATGCCTTCGTGGTAGATCCAAAGGAGGAATTCACCGAACAGTCGATGAACCCGGGCGCCGGAGTCGATCTGGCCAAGGCCTTCGAGAAGCCCGAATACCGCGTGATGCTGGTCGCGGACAAGTTCCAGACCGGATTCGACCAGCCGCGGCTGGTCGCCCTGTACGTCGACAAGAAGATCGCCAACGACGTTGAGATCGTGCAAACCCTCTCGCGTCTGAATCGCATGGCGCCCGGCAAGGACGAGACCTTCGTCATCGACTTCATCAACGATCCGGACACCGTGCGGGCGGCCTTTGCGAAGTACGACGATGGCGCCGCCCTGGAGGATGTCCAAGATCCCAATGTGGTCTACGAGATCAAGGACGCCCTCGACGCCCAGGGCTTCTACGAGGCGGAGGACCTGGAGAGCTTCAAGCAGGCGCGTTTCCGGACGATCCGTGACATCACCCAGGCCCAGGAACCGCAGCACAAGGCCTTGTACGCGGCCACCGAACGGCCCACCCGGCTCTTCAACCAGAAGCTGAGGATGCTGCGCGAGGCCATCGCGACTTGGGATCTGGCCTTCGAGAAAGCTCGCGCGAACCGGGACGAGCATGGCATGAAGTCCGCGGAACACCAGCGCAAGGACTACGCACAGCAGCTCTCCGTGCTGATAGGGTTCAAGAGCAGCCTGGGCCGGTTTTGCCGCACCTATGGCTACGTGGCGCAATTGATCGATTTCGGGGACCCCGAGCTCGAAAACTTCGCCGCGTTCGCCCGATTGCTGCAGAAGCGCCTGGAGGGCGTGCCGCCGGACCACGTCGATTTGCGCGGCTTGGTGCTGTCCGGATTCGACATCAAGGCTCGCGTGGAGAGCGGCGAAGGATCGGAGCCGGGATCGAAACCCCTCCTCAAGCCGGTCGGCCCTGGCGGGCGCAAGAAGGACGACGACCGCCATTACCTCAAGGAGATCATCGACCGGCTCAACCGGCTGTTCGGGGATGCCACGCCGCTGCGGGACCAGGCGGCCTTCGTGAACCACATCACTGCGATCGCCAAGGAGAGCGATGTGGTCATGGCGCAGGTGGAGAACAACACGCGCGAGCAGGCGCTCAAGGGCAACCTGCCGGGGGCCGTGCAGCAGGGTGTCGTTCGCGCCCTCAGCTCGCATCAGAAGCTCGCCACCCAGGTACTGAAGGCCGATCGCCAGGCGATGGCGGCGCTGACGGACCTGATTTACGAGCTGATCCGCGATCGACAGACCATCCAGCTGGACGACCTCGATGCTTGACCTCCTGAACCTGCCGGGCATTCGGCCGGTGGACCTTCGGAGCGAGGAAGGTGTCATTGTCATCGTTGCCGAAGTCGTCCAGGCGGGCCAGCCCGCATGCCCAAGCTGTGGGAAGCCGTTGTATCGGCATGGACATCGGGAGATTGCGTTTGCCGATACCCCCCTGCAGATGCAGCCCGTGCGCCTGCAGATCGATCGCCCGCGTTACCGATGCGAGAGCTGCGGCACGACCCTGACGCTGGAGCTGCCCTTCCTGGACGAGCGCAGGCGCGCGACCCGGCGACTGGTCGACGCCGTGCGCGCCCGCTGCCTGGGAATGACCTTTACCGGGCTTGCCCAGCAGACGGGACTCGCCGTGAGCTCAATCCGCAACATCGCGTTGGATCTGATCAAGGAACTCGAGAGCACCGTCCGCTACGAGACGCCGGTGATCATGGGCATCGACGAAGTGAATCTGGCCAAAGGCTGCCGCTGCGTCATCACCAACCTCGCTACCAAGAGCGTGTTTGACATGTTCGAAAAGCGCACCAAGGCGCACCTGACGCCGTACTTCCGCAATCTGCCAGAGCGAGAGAAGGTGGAATGGGTTTGCACGGACATGTGGCGGCCCTTCAAGGAGTCGTTTGGCCCCTACTTTCCCAATGCGCGCCTCGTGATCGACAAGTTCCATGTCCTCAAAATGGCCTCGGAAGCCCTGGAAGCAGAGCGCAAGAAGCATCAGGCAACGCTCGACCGCAATGAGCGGCTGAAGGTGAAGAAGTCGATCCGCTGGCTGACCCTCAAGCGGCCCGCATCCCTCAGCGGCGATGAGGCGCTGGCGCTTGCTGCGCTCCGTGAGTACATCCCTGCTTTGGCCGATGCCTACGACTTCAAGGAGGCCTTCTACGCCATCTACGACGAGGCCAGCAAGGCGGAGGCGATGCGTGCGTTCGAAGCATGGGCGAACTCACTGCCGCCGGGAAGGCTGCCTGCCTTCCACGCTCTCGCGCGAACGGTTCACAATCACTACGGGGACATCTTCGCCTACTGGGATGCGCCGGTTCCCATCACCAACGGTTTCACGGAGTGTCAGAACGGGCTGGTAAAGGTCGCAAACCGCATGGGCCGTGGCTATAGCTACGAAGTCATCCGGGCCAAGATGTTGTATGCAAAGCATGCGCGTTGGGTGGGCAGCGCCCCCGGGGTGCCAGGGGCAAGGCCCGCAGATTCAACCACTGGCTTCCAACCCCAGGTGGAATACGGACCCCACATTCCAACCCTAGTCGAGATGACGGAGGAAGGTGAGTTGGGTTGATCTGAGGACCGATTCCAACCACTTATTGCAAATAGCCGTCAGGAGTTCGGCGCGGTGGTGGTAATGGCCTGTGACGAGGACATCCTGCCTTTGCGTGCTCGTCTGGATGCAGCCGCTGACGAAGCGGATTTGCGCGAGGTGTACGACACCGAGCGGCATTTGCTGTACGTGGCATGCACGCGTGCGCGTGATCGCTTGCTGGTCACCGGGACCGACCCGCGATCCGAATTCCTTGATGATCTGCACTAACCAGCACACGCGCGATTCGCGTCGTTTTGCAGATGACTCATCTATGGCATATCAAGATCTGGCTCACATGAACTTGCCAGACGATGCGATCGGTACCGCGCTAACCACAGTGTTCTGTGAAGCTCGGTTGTCATGCAGGCGTCAGGTTCCATAGAACTGGATGCCTTGATGAAAGATCTCTGGCAGCTCTTCGTCAGGGTTGCACAACACGACCGAGAGTGGCATTGCCAAGTCTTTCAGCGCAGGCTTGATCCAAAGGCTCGTGAGCTGAAGCAGCCGTTCGTGGTGGGCTGGCGCCACGACGATTCCGAGGAACAGTGAAATGTCGGCAAACTCAGGTCCGCGATGCAGTTCGACCAGATAGGCCGCGCGTACCAAGGGCTCGGCTGCAAAGTGCTCGCGCAGAACCAGGGTCAACGCATCGGGCGGGCAAGACGGAGGGCACGCACCAACCTGCTCTGATTCCGTGATCGCTTCTATCGAGAACGTTCCGATCGATTGCCCGGCCAGGATTGCGTCCACCTCGGCCGGATAGAGCGCGATCTGGTCCACGTTGGGGTTGAGCATGAGGGTCGCACCGCGGGTTTGCTCCAGTAGCTCGCGGCCTGCCATGGCGATGATCGCGCGAACATTGCCTGCGGCAAACTCGGCTTGTTCGCGATCACTGAAAAATGGCAGAACGGTCTGACCATTGTCCGGTCGCACGAACTGCACATAGCGCATGCGCCCGGGGGGCGGCGGCGCCAGGGGAACGTGGGCGTAGACCGTCGATTTGAGCAATGCCCTGAAGAACGCATCTTCGGCACGGGTGATTTCATCGCATCCCGTACTCTGGCGAGCGGCCTGCAGTAGATCCTGGAGCAGTTTTGCGGATGCCATGGCAAGAAGCTCTGTAGTGGTCAGTCGATGTCATTGCAAGCGCCTAGTCCAGCGTGGAGCCGCGCAGTCCTGCCTCATTCTTCCGGATGCGGTTTGCGGTGCCGCTGCCGGAACTGCTCGGCGAAGCGATCGATGAAATCACCCATCGGTCCCCTGAAGCGCAGGGCTTCCGCTGGCAGCGGGATGCCGAGTTCGCGCGCAATGCTGGTCGCGTACTGGATCTGTGCATCAGATGGTTGCTTGAGGTCCGCATCGAGGCATTCCGCCAAGCTTGTAGCAAAGGATCTGGCAAGCCGATCCATCAGGCTTTCCATTCGGCCCGAATGCGACGCACGGACGTACTGGAGGATCCAGGCTTCCAGGACATAGTTGTCCAACGGAATCGGGATACCGGTGTCATCATCGAACATGAGGCGCACTGACATACCAGGGTCCTCACAGGCCAAGCACCAAAGACGCTTGCCACCCATGCTACGAAACTCGTAGTATCGCGCGCAAGGCAAAGTTACGAATCTCGTAGGATCATCACCTGCGCAGGTTTGCAACGTGCCGCGACGGACCGACGTCCGACTGGTCTTCCAGCGTCGTCTCAAGGAGGCGCGGATTCGGTGCCACCTTTCCCAGAAGGAACTCGGCGTACAGGCAGACTTGGACGCGTTTGTGGCCAGTGCTCGCATCAATCGCTATGAACTGGGGGTACACGAGCCCGACATGAACACGATCGCCCACCTGGCGAGTGCCTTGTCAGTACCCGTCGCCTACTTGTTCTCTGACGATGACCGCCTGACCAGAATGATCCTGGCGTTCGAACAGCTGCCCGCAGCCGAGAAAGACCGCTTGTTGCGATCCATGGAAACCGGCAACTGAAGTCCTGACGCAGCGCGGCATCCGTAACGCCGCGCCGGCGAACTCGCCGATCAACCCTCGGTGTTGCCCCGGTCAATGCCCGGCAACGCCTCGCCAAGATCGGCATCGGTCAGCCCACGTATGTGGGCGTTGTACTGCCAGACGACGAACTGCTCCAGGAGCCGCGAGTTCTCGGCCTTCAATCGCTCGTTCTCGTTCGTCAGGCGCGCTATGCGCTCCATCGCCACGCGCATGCTGGGCGCTGCTTTCAGTGCCGGCTCCGGTTCGTCCCTGAGACGCTGCTTGACCGCCTTGAACGCATCCTTGATCCGAATACTGCGCGCCAGTGTTTGCCTTGCTGGGGCGGTGTGAATGACCGGCATGCAGGAGGCACTGAGCGCTTCCCACGTCAGCTTGCCCTTCCAACCGTCGAGGATCTCCACGACACGTTCAATGTCGCGGTCGGACAGGGGTGTTTAGCCATCCGCTCAAAGGCTCTCTGAACCGCTATGGGTAACCGGCTCTACTGCGAGGACTTGTTTCGTTAGTTTCTGCAGAACCGCGTCATGTGTAGACAGACAAAATAGTTGGACCGCAACCAATAAAGTCTTGCCCTAGACAATAGAGCTCTATCGCAAGCAACAAAGTTGTTGGCCCGCACCGTAGAAGATCGAGCGAGGATTTGCAGTGCATAGTTCTGCGGTCAGCACCAACGAATGCAATCGGCACTCCGCGCTCTGGAGCAAACTTCCCGCATCAACTTATCCACCCGAGTAGGTGAAATCGTCGAGGCGCAGGCACGACTTACGCACGAGCGCCGACGGACGCCACGCGGCTGAAACCTTCGAAATGACTTGAACCATGGCTTTCAAGAAACCTTCCATCCATACCACTGTGCCCGAAAGTCCCGATCGGCTCTTTCGGGATCTGCCACGTCGCAAGCACGCTAGCCTGTACGACCACCAGGGCCAGGTACTGCGTACCTATGTTGCCCAGGCACTCATGGTTCCGGATGTCGCCCTGCAGTTGCCGACTGGCAGCGGCAAGACCTTAGTCGGCCTCTTGTTGGCCGAGTGGCGTCGGCGCAAGTTCCAGGAGCGTGTCGTCTACCTGTGTCCGACGCGGCAGTTGGTGAACCAGGTTGCCGAGGAAGCTTCTGCGAAGTACGGGTTGACGGTTGAACCCTTCACCGGCACTACCAAGAACTACACAGCGGAGGCGAAGGCCGCGTACGCGGACGGCGAGCGTGTCGCAGTGACGACCTACAATAGCCTGTTCCATCGAGGTGTTGGTTCGACTGCTCGAAGCGGGCGCGTTCGAGTAGCACTCGTTACCGCATCGACGAACACGCACGACACGCAATCTGCCGTTCCCGCCCGTGTGTAGGACTTCCCCGACGCGTTGTAGTCCGCCGCTGACACGCGATGATCCGTGCGCCGACACGCCGATCCGCGCACCGAACGCCGTTGGAGTGCTGCACGTTCAACGCGTTGCGCGCTGCTGGTTCGCAACAGTCGCCCTGCTTACGCAATCGTATCCGTGAAAGATAGACACGGACTTCGCACCCGCCGTACAAGCGGCGCGCACAGCAGCATGCGCAGGGGTATGGGATGGGTGCGGCAAGTACAACCGGAACGTACGGCCTGTTTCGGCCGGAAGCGCTGGAAGCGCAGCGTCAGGCGCTGTTGGGCCGCATCCAGGTCAACACGCCCTTGGCGCACTGGGCGATCAGCGGCTTCGTCATCGCCTTCATCGGCGCGCTGCTCCTGTTTCTCTGCCTGGGCCACTACACGCGCCGCGCCACGGTGACAGGCACCTTGGTGCCCAGCGCCGGGCTGCTCACGCTGAGCGCCGCCAGCATGGGCCGGGGGATGCGCGTGGACGTGCACGAGGGCCAGCACGTCGCCCGCAGCCAGGTGCTGGCCGAGTTCGACAATCCGCTGGACAGCTCGGCATCAAGTAATACGTTTATTGCGGATATCATCGTTGCATAATTAAGGCGTGACGAAAATGGATTTTGCTGACCACGACTTCGAATTCACATCGTTAACCGATGGGCGTTGGTTACTGACCAATCCTAGTCGAGGTTATGCTTTCAAAATCAACGAATACACAATGTTGCTCGTGCGCTCGCTTTGCGGGCGACGTTGTTGGAGCGAGGCATATGAGTTTTATTGCGGCGATACATCAACGGAGCTGACACTCGAATCGTACGAAAGTGAAGTTACAGAAATATTGAAGAAAATAGAGCAGAGTGCCAAACCGCTTCGGAAAAAACTGACGATCGGATTTACGCTACTACGACATAGACCATTCTCGAAGATCGCGAATCGTTTTACGTGGCTTATCAACACATCCGTGCTGGCGACCAGCCTTGCAGCGCTGCCAATATTGATCGCTCTGCTTATGCTGGACCCACATACTGCACACGCGCAGCTTGGTGGCCACGCTGCACTAATTATCTTCATGATAACAACCGCAAGTTTCTTGGCTCATGAGGTGGGGCATGGCGCGGCTTTACGCGCTCACGGTCAGAGTACAGGCAACCTTGGCGTGGGTATCTACTTGGTGTACCCCGTATTTTTCATAGAAATATTTGCCCATGAAGCGCTCTCGGGTGATGAAAAATTCTGGGTGAATATCTCAGGCGCGCACTTTCAAGCCTTGTTCGGCAGTGCAATCGCAACGTTCGCGCTGATTGTTGGTTCACCTCTCTTGGCTCAAACCGCAGAATGGGTATATATACTGGCATTTGCTCAACTGATTCCACTCAATAAATCCGATGGCTATTGGCTTGCGCATGATCTATTGGCA
>DAIAZB010000549.1 GCA_027443745.1 Thiomonas sp.
GCGGCTGATGCCGGAAGTGCCGGAGGGCCATCCGGCGATCGGGCTGATTACCCTGAACTTCGCCGCCAACGTACTCGGCCTCGACAATGCCGCCACGCCGATCGGCCTGCGCGCGATGCGCGAACTGCAGACGCTCAATCCAAGCGGCGACACCGCCAGCAACGCGCAGATCCTGTTCCTGGTGCTCAACGCCTCCTCGCTGACCCTGCTGCCGGTGAGCATCTTCATGTACCGCGCGCAGCAGGGTGCGCACGACCCGACCCTGGTGTTTCTGCCGATCCTGCTCGCCACCAGCGCGTCGACGCTGACCGGCCTGCTCAGTGTGGCCTGGATGCAGCGGCTGAAACTCATCGATCCGGTGGCGTTGGCGTATCTCGGCGGCGGCGCGCTGCTGCTGGGCGGACTGCTGGCGGTTCTCGCCACGCTTTCCGCGGCGGCGCTGGCGGCAGCGTCGTCGCTGGTCGGCGATCTCGCGCTGTTCGGCGTGATCGTGGCTTTTCTCGTCGCCGGCGCGGTCAAGCGCGTGCCGGTGTACGAGGCCTTTATCGACGGCGCCAGGGACGGCTTCGGCGTGGCGCGCGATCTGCTGCCGTACCTGGTGGCGATGTTGTGCGCCGTCGGCGTGCTGCGCGCCTCGGGCGCGCTGGGCTATGCCCTCGACGGCATACGCTGGGCGGTACACGGGCTCGGCATGAACACCGATTTCGTCGCCGCGCTGCCCACCGCGCTGGTCAAGCCGTTCTCGGGCAGCGCCGCGCGCGCCATGTTGATCGAGACCATGCAGCATGATGGCGTGGACAGTTTTCCCGCGCTGGTTGCCGCCACCATGCAGGGCAGCACCGAGACCACGTTCTATGTGCTGGCCGTGTACTACGGCGCGGTCGGCATCAGGCGCGTGCGCCACACCGTGGGTTGCGCGCTGCTGGCGGACCTGGCCGGCGTCGTGGCGTCGATCGCGGTGTGCACCTGGTTTTTCGGCGGACGCTGAGTTCCCGCCGCGATGTTCACAGGTTTGTGAGAAGCGCGCGGGCGCGTGCCATGCCCAGGACTTTCGACAGGGCCGCCTCGAGCTCGGGCAGCAAGGCGCGCAACGCATGGGCCGTGTTGCAGCGCTCGATGTCGAGGTGCAAGGTGTAGGTCTTGAGCGGGTCCAGATGGGCCTCGATCAGATCGATCATGCGGGCGCGCAGCTGGGCGCCGTCGTCGTGCGGCGGCTCCCCGAACCCCGACGCTGTGTCCATTGGCTGCAGGGTGTCCGGGCCTGTCGCGTCGCACGGGTCGGCGTGGCTTGGTTCCGGCGGCGTTGCGACCATGGCGATCAGACCCAGCGATTCGAGCTTGCGCAGGGCGTCCTGGGGCGCTCCGCAGGCCTTGACCAGGGCTTGCAGGGCAGCCATGTCGCGCCTGCCGTCGATGCACAGCAGCAGATTGCGCATGGGGCGATCCAGCAGCGCGCCGCGGTGGCGGATTTCCTCCAGGCCGCGCGGGGTCTTGACGTAGCCCGGCGAAACACCCATCGCGCAGCCCCAAGTGACCAGAACGGCAATTTCAGTGTCTGAACTTGCCGTTCTGGGTGATGCTGGTCACGTCCACATAGTTCGACCCGGAGTGGTCGGTCGGCGTGAAGTGCACGATGAAGCCGCCCAAGTCTTCCGCGTTCATCCCGTTCAGCGCGTCGATCAGGTTGTTGCGGTTGAGGGCCTTGCCGGCCTTGCGCAGTCCTTGCACCAGGATCTTGGCGTCGATATAGCCTTCGAGACTGGTGAAGTCGTAGTCGTTGGGGTGGCCGGCGGCGGTCATGCGGGCCTGGTATTCGCGCACGATGGCGGCCACGCCGGAGTAGGGAAAGGGCACCACCTGGGTGATCATGACGCCGTTGCCCGCGGGCCCAAGGGCCTTCGCCAGCGCTTCGGAGCCGACGAAACTGACGTTGGCGAACTGCCCGCCGTAGCCTTGCGCGCGGGCCTTCTGGATGAAGGCGGCCGCTTCGGTGTAGGTGCCGACTTCCACGATGAGGTCGGGGTGGGCCGGCAGGATGGACTTGAGCGCCGCCGCCACGTCCACCGTGTTGCGCTTGACCGTGCCGGTGGCCACCGGCTTGAGCCCATGCGCGGCGAGTGCCTTCACCACGCCCGCGAGCCCGGCATTGCCGTAGGCGTCGTCCTGGTAGAACACCGCCACCTTCTTCAGGCCGAGGAAGAGGAAGTTGTCGACGATCTGCCGCGTTTCGTCGTTGTAGCTGGCGCGGATGTTGAAGATGTAGCGGTCGACCGGGTCGCGCAGGGCCATTGCGCCGGTGAAGGGGCCGACCAGGGGAATCTTCGCCGCATCGATCAGGGGTTTGGCCGCCAGCGTGGTGGGTGTTCCGACATAGCCGAGCAGGGCGAAGACCTTGTCGTTGTCGATGAGTTGCTTGGTGTTGGCCACGGTGCGACTGGGCTCGTAGCCGTCATCGAGGCTGACCAGCTTGAGCTGGCGCCCGTCGACCCCGCCGTCTGCATTGACGGATTTGAAATAGGCGTCGATGCCCATGCGCAGCCGGATGCCGAGCTGGGATGCGGGGCCCGTGAAGGGGGCCGACTGGCCGATCAGAATTTGCGAGTCGGTCACGCCAGGTTCGGCAGCCAGAGCCGGAGCGGACAACGCCAGGGAGAACAGCAGGACCCAGAAGAATTTCATGCAAACCTCGAATCGGAGAGAGCGAATAACGATGGGGATGGGGTTCGACGGGGATGGGGTGCAGCGCCGTAGTCAGGCTGGCCGTGGATCGGACGCGATCCGAGCCCGCAAGCGCTTCAGACGATGGCCAGGTGCTCGGTGCCGCTGCTGGGGTCCTGCTTGTCGCGCTGGCTGTCGAGCTTGATGTGCAGGCGCAGGTCGTTGACCGAATCGGCGTTGCGCAAGGCGTCCTCATAGCTGATCTTGCCGGCTTCGTAGAGATCGAACAAGGCTTGAT
>DAIAZB010000550.1 GCA_027443745.1 Thiomonas sp.
GCGAAAAAAACATCCGGCTGAACGGCGCGTTGCCCCGTCGGGGTGAAAAGAACCGGGAGCGCCCTTCGTTGCCTGGAGATGTGCATGAAGATCTGGTTGCTGACGGTCGGGCAGCGCATGCCGCATTGGGTGGATGAAGCCTACGCGGACTATGCCAAACGCCTGCCCGCTGAAACCCCCCTGCTGCTCAAGGAGATTCGCGCCGAGGCGCGCAGTTC
This sequence comes from Thiomonas sp., assembly GCA_027443745.1. The sequence goes on from DAIAZB010000550.1 coordinate 219, forward strand.
CAGCATGCGTGCCGAGGCGGTGATGGAGCGCGAGGCGCAGCGCATCGAGGCTGCGCTGCCACCAAGCTGCCGCCTCATCGCACTGGACGAACATGGCCAGCGCCACACCACCGCCAGCCTGGCCGCCGAGTTCCAGCGCTGGCGCCAGGAAGGGCGCGATGTCGCCCTGCTCATCGGCGGCGCCGACGGCCTGGCACCACGCATCAAGCAGCGTGCCGACTCCCTGCTGCGCCTGTCCGACCTCACCCTGCCTCACGGCCTCGCCCGCGTGCTGCTGGCCGAGCAAATCTATCGCGCCCACAGCCTGCTGTCCGGGCATCCCTACCACCGGGCCTGACGCCCCCAGCCTGTGCCGTCCGCGCCGCGCCACGGCGGCCGCTCGCCTGACCCGCCGCTCGGCCGACCTGATCGGGAACCATGCCCTGGTCCACGTCGGATCTCATGCTCGCGCGATCCGTCCGAACCCGCGGACGCGGGCGTGGCGTGCACAGGCCTTAGACTGCCTCCCGACATCGCCGGGCGGGCCACACTGCGGCCCCAGATCAACACAACAAGGACAACCGCAATGATGGCAGGTAGCTGGTTCGCAGGCTTAGGGGCATTGGCTGGCGGGTTCGTCGGCTTTCTCATGAGACCGTCGGTGCCCCTCCTTGGCCAGATCCCCTTCAGTGACGTCATCACGCGTGGCGCCAACCTGCAAGGCCTGGATGCCCTGCTGCTGCGGAACGCGGCTCAGCAGTCCTTCAACGATGTCCTGGTCGGTCTGATTGTCGGCGCCGTGGTGGGTTACGTTTTATATCTGCTCAGCAAAAAGCGCTGAATCGGGATCAACATCCGGCTGGGCACGTCACCGCCACGCCGACGCAACGGCTGCTCCGCAGATCCCACGCCCTTGCCTGTTGTGGAGCCGTCGCGCAGCAACGGTCAAACCTCCAGCCACCCCGCATGAGGCCGATGTCAGCCGCGTGGCGGGGCATCCTTGCCGAGCTTGCTCACCGGTGACTCGGCACGCCGATACACCCGTTCAAACCGCACCCCGTCCACCACCCCATGATCCCCTGGCGCGTACTGCAGCAGCCAGTCGCCGGCTTTGCCGTGCAGCAGGTCGCCTCCGGCACTGCGGGCAATGCTAAACGGGGTGGGCATTTGCCGCGCCAGCACAGACAGGGGTTTGTTGATGTAGGACCCGTCTTGCCCATCGAGCGTCGGAGCGACGGCCTGGTAGCGTGCGTCGAAGCGGCCGCGTGACACGCTCCAGCGATCGCCAGTAGACACGGTGACGAGAGCGTCACCGGTGGCGTAGCGGTTGGGGCCTTCGCGGCTGACGAGTTCGCCCGGCGCGGTGGCGAACTGCACCTGCACAGCCTCGTGCTTGACATAGGGCGCGGCATGCGGGTCGATGCGCAGGTCGATACCGACGAGGGGTTGGGAGGCTTGCATCGCCGAGGGCGTGGTTGGGGTCATGGGGCTTCCAGGGCTTCCCAGCGCTCGAGGGCCTGAAGCAGCTCATCCTCGATCTGGGCAAAGCGTTGCTGCATCGCACTCAGCCGCTGCGGCGAGGCCTGGTAGATGTGCGGATCGGCCAATTGCTCGGACAGGCTCTTTTGCTCGCCCTCCAGCTCGGCGATGCGGCCAGGCAGCTCCTGCAGCTCGCGCTGGTCCTTGTAACTGAGCTTGCGCCGTGGCTTGGCTCCCGTGCCCGCGTATGCTGGCTGGCCATCAAGAGCGCTGCTGCGGCCCTGGAACGCCGCAGCGACAGCGTTGGGCCTGGGCTGCGCGGACCCGGCGGCGGCGCTACCACGATCTGCGCGATCTGCCCGCTTGGCCGCAACCGAAGTGCCGGCTTGCTGCAGGCCGCGGGCGCGCTGCGATTGGGTCAGCCAGTCGCTCACGCCGCCTTCATATTCGCGCCAGCGACCCGGATGGCCGGGGGCGGATTCGGCCACGATGGTGCTGGTGACGACGTTGTCGAGGAAGCGGCGGTCGTGGCTGACGAGGAACACCGTGCCATCGAATTCCTGCAGCAGTTGTTCCAGCAATTCCAGGGTGTCGATGTCGAGATCGTTGGTGGGTTCGTCCAGCACCAGCACATTGGCCGGGCGCGCGAACAGGCGCGCGAGCAACAAGCGGTTGCGCTCGCCGCCCGACAGCGACTTCACCGGCGAATGGGCCCGCGCCGGGGCGAACAGGAAGTCGCCCAGATAGCTCATCACATGTTTGCGGGAGCCGCCGATTTCAATCCACTCGCTTCCCGGGCTGATGGTGTCGGCCAGCGTGGCCTCGGGGTCGAGCGCGGTGCGCATCTGATCGAAGTAGGCCACAGTGAGGCGCGTACCCTGGCGCACGCTGCCGCTGTCGGGCGCCAGCTCGCCGAGGATCAATTTCAGCAGCGTGGTCTTGCCGGCGCCGTTGGGACCGAGGATGCCGACCTTGTCGCCGCGCAGGATGGTGGCGGAAAAATCCTGCACCACGATGCGCTCGCCGAAGCGCTTGCTCACGCCCTCCAGGGCGGCCACGATGCGCCCGCTCGACTGCCCGCCGTCCACCTCCAGCTTCACGCGGCCGAGGGTCTCGCGCCGCTCGGCACGCTGGGCGCGCAAAGCCTCCAGGCGGTTGATGCGGCTGCTGCTGCGGGTGCGCCGCGCCTCCACGCCCTTGCGGATCCACACCTCCTCCTGGGCCAGCAGCTTGTCGGCGCGCGCCGCGGCCACCGCCTCGCTCGCCAGCTCCTGTTCCTTGCGCGCCTCGTAGGCGCTGAAGTTGCCGGGGTAGCTGCGCAACTGGCCGCGATCCAACTCCACGATGCGCGTGGCCACCGTGTCGAGAAAGGCGCGGTCGTGGGTGATGAGCATGACGCTGCCGCGAAACCCGGTGAGCAGGCCTTCCAGCCAGGTGATGGCGTCGAGGTCCAGGTGGTTGGTCGGCTCGTCCAGCAGCAGCACGTCGGGCGCCGCCACCAGGGCACGCGCCAGCGCGACGCGCTTTTGCATCCCTCCCGACAGGCTGCCGATGCGCGCCTCGCCCTGCAACTGCAGGCGCTGCAAGGTCTGCTCCACCCGCTGCTCCCAGTTCCAGCCGTCCAGCAGCTCGATGCGGGTCTGCAGCGCGTCCAAATCTTCCCCCGGGGCATGCGCCTCGTAGCGGGCGCGCAGTTCGCGCGCCTCGGCCACGCCCTCGCCGACCACGTCGAACACGGTGGCTTCGGCGGGAAACTGCGCCTCCTGCGGCACATAGATCAGGCGCAGGCCCTGCTGGGTCTGCACCAGGCCGTCGTCGGGCCGCTCCAATCCGGCGAGGATTTTCAGCAGCGACGACTTGCCGGTGCCGTTGCGCCCGATCAGGCCGACGCGCTCGCCCGCCTCCAGCGCCATGGCGGCATGGTCGAGCAGTGGCAGGTGGCCGTAGGCCAGGCTGAGATCGGAGATGGAGAGAACGGCCATGGGGGAGGAAGATGAGGGGTCGTGGAGGGCGCGGGCATTGTGCCACCGCCGCACGCCGAAGCGCTTGCCCGGTATGATCGATTGTCCCCCACGCGCCAGCCCACATGCACGCACACCCTCGTGTCGACCTCGCTTCCGCCAGCCCCAGACGCCAGGAACTCCTGCGCCAGATCGGCGTGGATTTCGCCCTGCTCGCCCCCGGCGGCGACGAGGATCCCGAGGCGCTCGAGCAGGTGCTGCGCGGCGAGTCCGCCACGGCCTATGTGGCGCGGGTCACGCGCCTCAAACTGGACGCTGCCGTGGCGCGCCAGATCCGCCGCGACCTCCCGGACGCACCCATCCTTTGCGCCGACACCACGGTGGCGCTGGGCCGCAGCATTCTGGGCAAGCCTGCCGATGCCGACGAAGCCCGCGCCATGCTGGCCCTGCTCAGCGGCCGCACCCACCGCGTGCTCACCGCCGTGGCGCTGCGCTGGGCCCGCGCCGGGCGCCTGCACACGACCGAGGCCCTCAGCACCAGCCAGGTTCGCTTCGCCGCGCTGACTCCGGCGCAGATCGACGACTACGTGGCCAGCGGCGAGCCTTTCGGCAAGGCCGGCGCCTACGCCGTGCAGGGGCGCGCGGCCTGTTTCATCCCACACCTGCGCGGCAGCTACTCCGGCATCATGGGGCTGCCGCTGTTCGAAACCGCGCAACTGCTGCGACAAGCTGGAATCCCCGTATGAACAACACCGGTCTGCAGGAAGACTTGCTGATCAACATCACGCCGCAGGAAACCCGCGTGGCCCTCATCGCCCACGCCGCGGTGCAGGAAATCCACATCGAGCGCACCCTGGAGCGCGGCCTGGCCGGCAATGTGTACCTGGGGCGCGTGGTGCGCGTGCTGCCGGGCATGCAGTCGGCCTTCGTCGACATCGGCCTGGAGCGCGCCGCCTTCCTGCACGTGGCCGACCTGTGGCAGCGCATGCTGGGCAATGCCGAGGCCAAGTCCGGCGCCCAGCCCGTCGCCATCGAGAAACTGGTGTTCGAGGGCCAGTCGCTGCTGGTGCAGGTGATCAAGGACCCCATCGGCGCCAAGGGCGCGCGCCTGTCCACGCAGATCAGCCTGGCCGGGCGCCTGCTGGTGCACCTGCCGCAGGACAGCCACATCGGCATTTCGCAAAAAATCGACGACCCCGCCCTGCGCGAGACCCTGCGCCAGCGCCTGACCACGCTGGCCGAGGCGCACGACGCGCAGGCCAGCATGGGCTTCATCGTGCGCACCAATGCCGAGGACGCGGCGGACGCCGAACTGCTCGACGACATCGCCTACCTGCGCAAGACCTGGGCCACGATCGACGCCCGCATGCGCCAGAGCCAGGCCCCCGCCCTGCTCTACCAGGAACTCAGCCTCGCCCAACGCGTGCTGCGCGATCTCGTCACCGACGCCACGCGCAGCATCCAGATCGATTCGCGCGAGAACTTCGAGCACCTGCAGGCCTTCGCCACCGAATACATGCCGCGCGTCAGCGCCCGGCTGCAGCTCTACCGCGGCGAACGTCCGCTGTTCGAGCAGTACAACGTGGACGAGGAAATCGAAAAGGCGCTGGGCCGGCGCGTGGACCTGAAATCCGGCGGCTACCTGATCGTCGACCAGACCGAGGCCATGACCACGGTGGACGTGAACACCGGCGGCTTCGTCGGCGCGCGCAATTTCGACGACACCATCTTCAAGACCAATCTGGAGGCGGCCCACGCCATCGCCCGGCAGCTGCGCCTGCGCAATCTCGGCGGCATCATCCTCATCGATTTCATCGACATGGGCAGCAACCAGCACCGCGCCGCCGTGCTCGACGAGTTGAAAAAGTCCCTCGCGCGCGACCGCGTGAAAGTCACCGTCAACGGCTTCTCCCAGCTCGGCCTGGTGGAAATGACGCGCAAGCGCACCCGCGAATCCCTCGCCCACCAGCTGTGCGAACCCTGCCCCACCTGCGGCGGCCAGGGCCAGGTAAAGACCGCGCGCACCGCCTGCTACGACATCCTGCGCGAAATCCTGCGCGAGGCCAAGCAGTTCAGCCCGCGCGAGTTCCGCATCGTCGCCTCCAACGCCGTGGTCGACCTGTTCCTGGAGGAGGAAAGCACCCACCTGGCCGAGCTGTCGGACTTCATCGGCAAGCCCATCGCGCTGCAGGTCGAACCCGGCTACGTGCAGCACCAGTTCGACATCGTGCTGCTGTAGGCGCCACGCGGCGCGAGCCGCGCTTCAGCCAGCCTTCGGCACCCGCCCCAGCATGTAGAACTCGGGATTGTGCATCATGCGCAGCAGCCCGGCCATGCGGTTGGACAGGGCGAAGAACGCTGCAAGGGCGCCGATGTCCCACGCATCCTCATGGCTGAACCCCACGGCGTACAAGGCGTCGAGGTCGGCGTCGTCCACCGCGTCGGCCTGCCGCGCAACCTTGCACGCGAACGCCAGCATCGCCCGCTGCCGCTGGCTGAGATCGGCCTTGGTCCAGTCCGTGGCGATCTGGTCCGCGATCCGAGGATTCTTCTCGTGAATGCGCAAAATGGCCCCGTGCGCCACCACGCAATACAGGCAGTGGTTCGCCGCGCTCGTGGCCACCACGACCATCTCCTTCTCCCCCTTGGTCAGCCCCGAGGGCTTGAGCATCAGCGCGTCGTGATAGGCGAAGAAGGCGCGGAACTCGTCCGGCCGATGCGCCAGCGCGAGAAACACATTCGGCACGAAGCCGCTGCGCTCCTGCACCTCCAGGATGCGCTGGCGCATGTCGTCGGGCAGATCGGCGAGTTCGGGGACGGGGAAGCGGCTGATGGCTTGGGTCATGGCATCTGAGGAGACGAGACTGTCCAGAGGACATTGAAGCCGCCGCGACGATGACGCGCAAGGCCGCGGTCTGCCATGGCTCGCTTGCCTTGGCCCGCAAGCCTGTCGGAAAACACCACCGAGGCACGCGAAGGCCTATCGGCCGCTCAAAATTGACCGGGCAATTTCATGCTCCTGACCCATTGCGTCGACTGACCCGATGGTTTGGGGGCATCCAGTTCAGTTTCGATCTTCGTGTAAGCCGCGCGACATAACTGAAGCACATCCTCGCTTCGCACCCGGTAGACCATCTGATTGCCGACCCGGCGCTTCGCCACGATCCCCGCCGAGTACAACATTTTGAGATGTTGCGAAACGTTGGGCTGTGTCGAAGCGACCGCCTCGACAATGGCATTGACGCTTTTCCCCTGGTTGCAGATGGCACTCAGAATACGCAGACGCAGTGGCGTGGCCAGAGCGCTGAAGAGTTCAGCCGTGCGGATGAACACGCGATCCGTGGCGTCATCTTCAACGGCGTGCTGGGTGCTCAGCATCTGCAAGGGAATCGATCGCGCTGACATGGCGAATCTCTGACGCAAAGACAGCCGTCCATGCATGCAAGCCTGCAAACCAACGTGGACACGCCCATGGCGAAGTCGTCTTCCGGGAGTCGCAAAATCTGAAGTCATTCTCCGCGCAAGAATCGCCGTCAATCTTGATGGACATCAAACGGATGCGCCTTCCCATAGGCCCGGCAACAATCAGGTTTGTCCAAATGTTGCTGAGGGTTCGGACTGTCACGGATTCGAAAAACATCCAGCGATTCAGCGCGCCTTCGCCCTTGCTGGCAGCAAGGCCAGCGCCCCGTCACCCAGCAGGCTCAGAGCGATGAGGCTGACCGCCCAGAACGCCGGGTACTCCCAGCCGCCGCCCTTGTTGGTGAAGAGCCAGCCGTTGGCGCCATGCACCATGACGATGGTGCCGAAC
>DAIAZB010000551.1 GCA_027443745.1 Thiomonas sp.
CGCCGGCGTAGCCGGTTTCGCCGAGGGGCGCAGGTCTATTACCAGTGTCGCGCGTGCCGGCACCAGACGACGCTTCTCAGCGGCACGGTCTTCCAGGGAACCAAGCTGCCGCTGCGTACTTGGATGCTGGCGATCCACCTGCTGACCTCGACCAAGACCAACATGGCGGCGCTGGAGCTGATGCGGCACTTGGGTGTGAACTACAAGGCAGCCTGGCGCATCAAGCACAAGGTTATGCAGGCGATGGCCGAGCGCGAGGCGTCGCGTCGGCTGTCGGGCTTCGTCCAGATCGACGACGCCTACCTGGGCGGCGAATTCAACGGCGGCAAACCCGGCCGCGGCTCGCCCAACAAGCAGGCGTTCCTGATCGCAGTGGAGACCGACGTGACAATGGAGCATCCGGCCCATGCCGTCATCGAGCCAGTGCGTGGCTTTGACAACGACAGCATCAAGGACTGGCAGGCACGGCATCTGGCGCCAGACGCGGAGGTCTTCAGCGACGGTCTGCACTGTTTCCGCCGCTTCGCCGACGCTGGGCATGCCCACACCGTGCTGGAGACGACCGGCGGACGGACGGCCTGCGAGGTGCGCGGCGCGCGCTGGGTCAACGTGCTGCTGGGTAACGTCAAACGTGCGATCAGCGGGAGCTATCACGCCATCCGCCAAGGTAAGTATGCCCGGCGCTATCTGGGCGAGGCGGCCTACCGTTTCAACCGGCGCTTTCGACTGCGCGAGATGCTGCCGCGTCTGGCTCGCACCATGATGCTGTGCAAGCCCCATGCAGAGCCGGTCTTGCGGATGGCTAGCAATTTCCATGGCTGAGGATCAGGGCTAATCAGGTTCGTGGATCGGATGCTCCACCCATACCCTGACCAGTGGGCCTACCTGGCTTCGATCAGTCCTCTGCCGATGAATGACATAGCGCCGATCATTCTTCGCGCAACGGGTGGCGTGCATCCATTGGATGTGACGTTTATCGATGAGGAAGATCACAAGGAGCCCTGGAAGCAGTCGACATCGCCACCCAAGAAGCTGGCTGGGCCGCTGCCGGCATCGCTCGCGGTGACCTTGGCCAACCTCGTTTACATCGAGAAGGCGCAACTTCCGCAATCATTGACCAATCGTCTGATCCGTTTGGCTGCCTTCCAGAACCCCGAGTTCTACAAGGCGCAAGCCATGCGCTTTGCGGTGTGGGACAAGCCACGCGTTATTGGCTGCGCGGAGAATTATCCTCAGCATATCGGGCTGCCGCGTGGCTGCCTGGATGCGGTCAAGGAGCTGTTTGCGGTCAACGGTATCCAGTGCAGCCTGCAAGACGAACGCTATGGGGGCCTGCCGATCGAGGTGGCTTTCGCAGGGGCGCTGCGTGCCGATCAGGAAGCGGCAGCCGCAGCCATGTTGCAGCACGATTCGGGCGTGTTGTGTGCACCCACGGCCTTCGGCAAAACCGTCACGGCAGCAGCCCTGATTGCTAGGCGTGGCGTCAATACCTTGGTGCTGGTTCATCGCACTGAGCTACTCAAGCAATGGCAGGAGCGGCTTCAATCATTCCTTGGTGTCGGTAAAGGCGTGGTCGGCACGATCGGTGGCGGCAAGGCCAAGCCGACTGGCAAGATCGATATCGCTGTGATTCAGTCGTTGTCGCGACACGGCCAAGTCAACGCGTTGGTTGAAGGCTATGGGCATGTTGTCGTCGATGAATGCCATCACGTCGGCGCCGTGTCCTTCGATGCGATCCTGAAAAGGGTCAAGGCGAGGTACGTGCTCGGATTGACTGCCACGCCGATCCGGCGGGATGGTCAGCAACCAATCGTTTTTATGCAGTGCGGTCCGACGCGATACACCGCCACTCAACCGGCGACCGCGCCGCACGACTTGGAAGTCAGTCCGCATTTTCTGGATGCGCCCATTGACCTACCCCAGGAGACAGGCATACAGGATGTGTTTCGCCATCTCGCTAGCGATCCCGGCCGGACGGCGGCGATTGCGGTGGCGATCCAAGATGCTTTTGTACAAGGCCGCAAGGTGCTGGTGCTGACCGAGCGCACCGATCACCTCGATGCCATTGCCACGGCTCTGCTTGGCAAGGTGCCCGCGCCCCTCATCCTGCACGGTCGGATGTCGAAGAAGCAGCGAGCTAAGTCAGTCACGGAGCTCGAAGCTTTGCCAACGGACGAGCCCCGCATTTTGCTCGCTACGGGCAAACTGGTGGGTGAAGGCTTTGACCATCCCCCGCTCGACACGTTGATTCTGGCGATGCCGGTATCGTGGAAGGGTACGCTGCAGCAGTATGCTGGCCGGCTACACCGCGAACACGCTAGCAAGACCGATGTGCGCGTGATCGACTTCGTCGATACGGGGCATCCCGCCTTGCTTCGGATGTGGGACAAACGTCAACGCGGATACCGTGCCATGGGCTATCGGATGGTCACGCCCAGCGTTGACGGCGATAAGCGCACCAGCAGGAAGTACCCTTAAAGCGGTCAGTGCGACCGTTTTGCACCCCTGAATCTGTCAGTAGCGCAGGTGTTCCACAGTGACAGCGCAAGGGAAAATTTCTGCACATCATAGGGTTAGAGCCAGCTGACACCGTTAAGGGATCTCGACA
>DAIAZB010000552.1 GCA_027443745.1 Thiomonas sp.
CACGACCGTGGCGACCAACGCGCTGCTGGAACGCAAGGGCGAGCCGGTGGCGCTGGTGACGACGCGGGGTTTTCGCGATGCCTTGCGCATCGCCTACCAGAATCGGCCGCGTTTGTTCGACCGCCACATCGTGCTGCCCGAATTGCTCTATCAGCACGTGATCGAGGTGCGCGAGCGCGTGGGCGCCGGCGGCGAGGTGCTGCAAGCGCTCGACGCGCCAGCGTTGCACGAACAGCTGCAGGTGGCGTACGACGCCGGCTTGCGCGCGGCAGCCATCGTGTTCATGCATGGCTGGCATTACACGGCGCATGAGCAGGCGGCAGCGCGCCTGGCGCGGGAGGTTGGCTTCAACCAGATCAGCATGTCGCATGAAACCAGCCCGCTGATCAAGTTTGTCTCGCGCGGCGACACCACGGTGGTCGACGCTTACCTTTCCCCCATCCTGCGGCGCTATGTGGACCTGCTCGCAGCCGAGATGCCGGGGGTGCGGCTGCTGTTCATGCAGTCCAGCGGCGGCCTGGCCGAGGCGCATGCGTTTCGCGGCAAAGATGCAATTCTTTCCGGCCCCGCCGGCGGCATCGTCGGCATGGCGCGCACGGCGGAACTGGCAGGTCACCAACGGGTGATCGGCTTCGACATGGGCGGCACCTCCACCGATGTGTCGCATTACGCCGGCAGCTTCGAGCGCGCGTTCGAAACCCAAGTGGCGGGTGTGCGCATGCGTGCGCCCATGCTCAGCATCCACACGGTGGCCGCAGGCGGTGGCTCGGTGCTGCACTTCGATGGCGCACGCATGCGCGTGGGCCCGGACTCGGCCGGCGCCCATCCCGGGCCGGCGTGCTACCGGCGCGGCGGCCCACTGACTGTCACCGATGCCAACCTGATGCTGGGCAAGATCAGCCCGGCGCATTTCCCCGCCGTGTTCGGCCCCCACGGCAATGCCCCGCTGGACGCCGACGTGGTGCGGACGCGCTTTGCCGAACTGGCCGCGGACATCGCCCGCCAGACGGGGCTGGTGCAGACCCCGGAGGGCGTGGCTGAAGGTTATGTGGACATCGCGGTGCAGGTCATGGCGGGCGCGATCCAGCGCATTTCGGTGGCCCGCGGGCACGACGTCAGGCGCTACACCCTGCAGTGCTTTGGCGGCGCCGCCGCGCAGCACGCCTGCCGTGTGGCCGATGCCTTGGGCATGGAGCGCGTGTTCATCCATCCTCTGGCGGGTGTGCTCTCGGCTTACGGCATGGGCTTGGCGGAGCAAACGGTGATCCGCGAACGCAGCGTCGAAGAGGTGCTGGGCGAGGCCGCCATGCCCGCCATCCGTGCGGCCCTGGACGAACTGGCTGTGGCCGCGCAGACGCAGCTGGCGGAACAGGGCGTCGCCCTCCAGACCATGCGCGTGTCGCGGCGTGTGCAACTGCGCTACCAGGGCACGGACTCGGCCTTTCTGGTGGACCTCGACACGCCACAAGCCATGCATGCAGCATTCGAGCAGGCCTACAACCGGCAATTCGCGCACACCATGCCCGGGCGCGCGCTGGTGGTCGAGGCTGTGTCGGCCGAGGCGGCTGGGGGCGGCGAAGCGGTGGACGAAACGCTGCATGGGATCGGGAGCGGCTTAACGCTCGGGACACCCCACCAGTTGGCGGCTCGGCCGACGATGGCCGCAGGCGATGCGCCCGTGTCGGACAAGCTTCGGTTCTACAGCGGCGGTGCCTGGCACGCGGCGGCGCTGGTGATGCGCACGGATTGCCGCCCCGGGCATGTCATCCAGGGCCCGGCCATCGTCGCCGAGGCCAACACCACCACGTTGATCGAACCCGGGTGGCGCGCCCGTATCACAGCCTTGAACCATCTCGAACTGCTGCGCGGCGAGGCGCGAGCCAGAACCCGCAACCTGCAGACCGAGGCCGATCCGGTGCAACTCGAAGTCTTCAACAACCTGTTCATGAACATCGCCGAACAGATGGGCGAGCAGTTGCAGAACACAGCGGTGTCGGTGAACATCAAGGAGCGGCTGGATTTTTCCTGCGCCCTGTTCGACGCCGAAGGCCAGCTCATTGCCAATGCGCCGCACATGCCGGTGCATCTCGGCTCCATGGGTGAGAGCATTCGCTCCATCCAGCAGGCCAATGCCGCAAGCATGCGTCCCGGCGACGTTTACATGCTGAACGATCCGTACCACGGTGGCACGCATTTGCCGGACGTGACCGTGGTCACCCCGGTGTTCGACGCGGC